>CAZMPL010000063.1:0-9578 GCA_964567805.1 uncultured Pirellulales bacterium
AAGACTCACAAAAAATAAAAAAATGAAAAAAAATAAATGGAATTGAGTAGCTCAGTCGCCTTTTTTCATCTGATCAAAAAGCCATGCCCTCGCGAAGGACCAGTGTCGTATTGCTGTGGCACGGGAAATACCAAGTATTTCTGCTGCTTGATCAATACTCAGGCCTGCAAAAAAGCGAATTTTAACCAAATCAGCTTTTACAGGATCTTCAACAGCGAGTTTTTCCAGTGCTTCATCAAGAGTAATAAGTTCATCAGACGTTTCCTTGCCGCTTACTACTAAACTATCGAGATTAATTTTTTGGCGGCTACCTCCATATTTCAAGCTTTTTTTTCGGCGAGCATTCTCAACCAGAATTCTTCTCATTGCCTCCGCCGCAGCCTTGAAGAAATAATTACGACTATTCCAATTCTGGTCTTTTGCTTCAACCAGGCGAATATAGACCTCATGAACCAAAGCCGTTGCCTGGAGTGTCTGGCCGGGTGGTTCGTGTGATAACTTTTGAGCAGCCAGAATACGGAGTTCCTCATATACTAAGGGTAGTAGTTCTTCTGCGGCTTTGGGATCACCTTGCTCAATTGTATTCAGGATGTGTGTAACATCAGCCATACCGCCTCTCTAAAAAGCAGACGTTTGACGTTCTAAGGCCCAAGACACAAGGTGATAGGTCTGGATGGTGCAAATGGACCTTTTTTTCATATTTCAACCTGTATTTATTTATAGAAAAGCAGAAAGATTATATCATAAATATGGTTATTGAGCAAGAATTGACATGTTAAAATAATGGTATTACAATTGGTACCATATCATAACAAGTAAGGCTTTATGCTAGTTTCAATAAAGTTCAATAATAAACGATATTCTTACCCGCAAATCCGTACAATCGTCATACAACCAGAAAGCCCAATATCTCCCCATTATTTAGAAGTTTCAATTTCATAAGTGCATTAATAACAGTTGCTTATGTGGTCAAGAAATTTGGTGAGAGGTTTCAATGAAGCCTTACCAATTCTTTCTGCCTTTTAAATTTGTGTTGCTGGGACAAGTGTTTCCGCTTGCCGGAACTGGAGGTGCTTGGGAAATATGAGATGGGGTGAATAGCTGATAAAGGCAGAGGTTAGGCGGGCGAGGGCGGGATTTTTTTAGTATTGTATTCATTATCTGGCTTACAGAATAGGCGCAAATAAACGAAGAATACTTTGGAACAGCCGCATTGGTAGCTTATGTCTCATCAGTTTTTCATTGATCAGAAAGCTCTTTTCCATGGTTTCGATAAAATCCTCTTTGATTGACCTGACTGTTGATGTGCCATATAAATACACCCCGCATTCAAAATGCAGGTAGAGACTGCGATAATCCATATTAATGGTACCAACTGTTGCAATCTTATCATCACAAATATAACACTTTGCATGCAAAAAACCGGGAGTAAACTGGTAAACTTTAATTCCTGCCTTTACAAGCTGATGATAATAGGATTGTGTTAAATAAAAAACTATTTTTTTGTCCGGAATACTTGGAGTTACAATTCGGACGTCTACACCACGCTTGGATGCCAGGCAAAGCGCAGTCATCATCTCATTATCAATAATTAAATATGGTGTAAATAAATACACATAGTTTACTGCTGTATTGATAATATTAAGGTAAACATTCTCCGCTACGTTTTCCTCATCTAACGGAGAATCCGCATAAGGTTGAACATAACCATCTTGTTGAAAGCTTCCTGTAAGGTAATAATCCGGCTTAAACTTCAAAAAGTCTTCGTCAGTCTTGCAAAGGGAGTTCCAGATTGTAAGAAACATCACTGTCAGATTATGTACAGCCTCTCCTTTCAGCCGGATTCCGGTATCTTTCCAATAACCGAAGCGATGAATTTCATTGATATATTCATCAGCAAGATTAATTCCGCCGGTAAACCCGATATATCCGTCTATTACCATGATTTTTCGATGATCCCGATGATTCATGACAGAAGCGATGAGCGGAACCACCGGATTAAATACTTCACATTTGATGTTATATTTCGCAAGTTCTTCTTTGTAATTAAAGGGGAGCAGATTCATACATCCGAAATCATCATAAATCAACCGGACATCCAGTCCTGCCTTCGCTTTTTCTTTCAAAATGGTAAGAATTTGATGCCACATTGTTCCTTCCGCAATGATGAAATATTCGACAAAGATATAATGTTTTGCATTTTTCAATGCTTCTAACATATCCGGGAAGTTTTCCTCCCCGCTTTTATAATACTTTGTTTCTGTATGACTATAGACAGGGAAGTTTGAACAATTTTTTATATATCCCACCTGTCCTCTTACAATTTTATCCAGATCCTCAATGGAATTGAGTACCTCTTCCTGCTGACAAAGACATCGGGATACATTTTCCCATGATTCATCTATTTTCCTTCGCATTCTTCTTGCCGGTTTCTTACCCCCAATCAGGATATAAAGAAGTCCGCCAAGGACGGGAAATGCTATTATTGGTACTGCCCAGGCAAGCTTATAGGCCGGATTATAATTTTTATTTATTACAACCAATAGTGCAATAAAGCTTATGATTTGGAGCAGAATGTTAATCCACCAAAGATGATTTGACAGCTTTAACACAAGGACAGAAAACCATACCATCTGTACTAATATTAAAACAGAGGCAATAATGATTCGATTGAATACCAGCTTCTTTAATTTCGGTAGAATTCTCATTGATTCTTTTCCTGCAAACTCCTTATGATTAGCTGATAGCCTTAATTTTAAAACTTTTCAATAAGGAAGATTTACTGATTCAACCATCGGACACATTTTAACACTAAAATTCCTATATGGCAAAGATAAGTCCGTTATTCAAAAAACAACTTAAATTATAAAAATATATCTTTGCCTCTCGCTAATACCATATAATATGGATGTCGCCAAGCCTATAATATGGAAAAGAGTTTGATTAATACAGCACTTCACAGTAAATAGCCAAATGATCAGAAAGCGACTGCCACGGTTCACCCCCAAGCAATTTAGCTGATACCACATGAACCCCGCGGCAGTATATTCGATCCAGAGGCAAGACAGGCTTCCGCGATGGGTACGTACGCGCGTGTCGTCCGGTAGAGGATTTAAATATCTCTTGAGTCTGGATACTCTGCATCAGGGTTCTGGTAATCCTGCCGTACCAATCATTGAAATCACCACCAATGATAATCGGACTTCCCTCTGGAACTTTCTCCTTGATTCGACTGCATAAAATACTTACCTGCTTGTTTCTTCCTCCAGGCAGCCAGTTGAGATGAAGGCAAAAGACATGAAGAGGATTCGGTAATCCTGGCAGAGAAATAACACCATGCAAGATGCCTCGACTTTCTATCCGATTCGATGAAATATCAAGATTTTTCCATTCTGTGAAAGGAAATTTGCTTAGAATGGCATTCCCGTGGTGTCCACTGCTGTACACTGCATTTTTACCATAAGCATAGTGCGGCCATACCTGATCGGCAAGAAATTCGAATTGTGAACCTTCAGGCCAGCCCGCAATTTTTCTCCGATGTTTTTTATGGTCTCCCAAAACCTCCTGAAGAAAAACAATATCGGGATGGACATGCCGTAAAATGTCACGCATTTGAACCAGTACATAGTTTGAATTGTCAGCGGTAAAACCCTTGTGAATGTTATAGGAAAGAATCTTTAACCGATGCTCATATGTCTTCTTCATTTTACTGTCAGTCCAACATTTCTAATTTGACTTTATAAACGGCACTCTTGACTTTTATAACCTATATGATAAGACAATAAGAGCCAATTAACAACCAAATTCACAATTGACAAAGGAGTGCAGCGGAATTGCTGTCCTAAAAAAATCATTGAAAAAGACTATGTCACTGCTTAGATTACAAACAAGTAAACAGAAGCTGGAAGTTTAATTAGTTAGAGGTTGCTTTGCTCAAGAAACTCTTCCTGAATAATACTACAACGGAAGTGGCTGTAAGGTTGGGGCGGTCGCTCGAGACAGTAACCAATAATGCATCCAGGATGGGCCTCAAGAAAACAAAGAAACACCTCAAGGCTCTTGGACGATCATAACTGCTGAAAAACTAAAACAAACAATCTTCTTGAAAACGATGACGGGTTAATATTCTGCTATGGTGTAGTGCGAATTCCATTAGTTACTTTCCTTTATTTTTGAGGGCGAGAATGTGCGTCAAATTCGTACAACCGCTGTATAACTACACAAACCAATATCTTTCCATTTTTTAGAAAATACCAATTTCATAAGTGTTTTAATAACAGTTCTTAAGAGGCTCGAAATTTTGGTGGTTGTTTTCAATGAACAGTGTACAACAGAGCAATAAAATAGGAGGCGGCTGTAAGTTGGTACTCATGGCCTCTTAATATAGGTATCCCAAGGTAACACCTTGTTATAGGCATGAATTAATATGAACTATTATAAGAGACCAATTACAATGTTAATTTTAGTTGCTCTTTATACAATAAACAATTGGTAATTACATTTATCACAATTTACAAATAATATCTCTTCATTTGCATATCTGTTATGGCTCTTTAATTTTATTGGAATCATTTCCTCCACCCAATACAGTGTAAAGTCTGATTTGATTGGCGAGCCTTGCCAAGCGAAGTGATACAAGTCCCTGCTGGGCTGAGTATAGAGACCTTTGAGCGTCGATTACATCCAGATAACTTACTATACCACTCGTATAAAGCGTATTAGACAGGCGATAAGTTTCAGATACAGAATTAACCAAAGACTGTTGTGCTAATAATTGTGCCTTTACGGTACCCTGCACAGCAAGGGCATCTGCAACTTCTTTGAAAGCTTGTTGAATCGATTTCTCATATAATGCAACGGCTATTTCCTGATCTGTTTTAGTGACTTCTAATGCCGACTTCAAGCGTGTATCAAATATAGGCATCACAATCTGTGGAGCGAAACTCCAGGCATCCTGTCCTGACTTGAACAAATCCGAGAGTTCACCGCTGGCAGTTCCTATAGAGGTTGTCAAAGAAACGCGAGGGAAAAAGGCGGCTCTTGCCGCTCCTATATTGGCATTGATTGCCTTTAGCTGACTCTCCGCCGCAAGAATATCCGGGCGACTCAGAAGTACTTCGGAGGAAATTCCCACAGAAATTTCTTTAGTCTGGCCAATCGAGTTCAGAGTATCCGGCAATAAATCATTCAGTACCGATGTACCAACCAGCAGATTTAATGTGGTTTCATCCTGAGCAACAAGTCGAGTATAGAAAATCACATCCACACGAGCCGCATCTACTCTTGTTTGAACCTGATACAAATCTAACTCAGGCGACAGTCCAATTTCCAAACGCCTTCGAATTAAATTATAAGCCGCTTCTTGTGCCTCCAAAGTAGATTGTGCCAGTTTGAGGCTTTCCTGGTCGGCAGCATAGGTCAGATAGGCATTTGCAACTTCTGAAATTATCAATATCTGCACACTCCTGCGTCCTTGTTCGGTTGCAAAATATTGTTCCAATGCCGCTTCTTTGAGGCTGCGAATACGCCCAAAGAAGTCTAACTCCCACGAAATAATGCCAAGATTGACACTATATTGTTCTGTAGTCATCGAGTCGCCGGTGCCTGAAAGGTCGCCAGGGATATGTTGTTTACTTCCGCTTCCGATGGCATTAAGAGTAGGCCAAAGCTCAGCACGCTGTATGCCATACAAAGACCTGGTCTTTTCAACATTTAAGGCGGCTACACGAAGGTCACGGTTGTTTTGCAAGGCTGTTTCGATAATCTTTTGAAGACGTTCATCGGTAATGAATTCCTTCCATGGAAGCACCGAAGCTAATGTAATATTATTTGCATCGCTTGTATTTTTATATGATGCACCGCTTGGCCAATCGGTTGGAACAGGAGCGTTAGGCCTCGTATATTTCGGAGTCAGCGAACAACCGCAAAAAAAAACAACAACTATTGCTTGTAAAAGAAACCAGTATTTATTCATGCTTTTTAGTCCTTCAAATGACTTGCTCCATACATTCATGCTGCTTGGCTTTTTTTGAATTTTCCGGCTATTTTGTAAATTAAAACATAAAATAGAGGGGCAAAAAGAGTCACCAGTAAAGTGGATGTTATCACACCACCCAGCACTGCTGTGCCTATTGCTTTTTGTGCACCAGCGCCGGCACCATTAGCTAAAGCCAGCGGCAAAACACCACACCCAAACGCCAGCGATGTCATGACTATCGGACGCAATCTCAGCTTTGCTCCTTCCAAAGTTGCTTTAATCAAATCCATACCTTGTTCCACACGCGTCTTTGCAAACTGAACAATCAGTATGGCGTTTTTAGTAGCCAATCCAAGAGTAGTCAATAATCCAATCTGGAAATAAACATCGTTGGGTAATCCACGCAAAGTCGTACCGATGATACCACCGATAATTCCTAAAGGCAGCACCATGAGAATCGATATAGGTACCGGCCAGCTCTCATACAGCGCCGCCAGGCACAGGAAAATTACAAGAATGGAAAAAGCATAAAGCGGCACTGTTTGCGCACCGGCCTGCCTTTCCTGGTAAGAAAGCCCCGTCCAGTCATAGCCAATTCCCTGCGGAAGTTTCTTTACGAAATCTTCCATGGTTTTCATCGCTTCGCCGGAGCTTTTGCCTTCAGCCGCTTCACCTAAAATGTTGAGTGATGGAAAACTATTAAAACGTTCCAGTTTAGGAGATCCGTAAGTCCAACGGCCAGTGGCAAAGGATGAAAATGGAACCATCTTGCCGGTAATATTACGCACATAGAGTTTTTCCAAATCAGTAGGCAACATGCGATAAGGGGCATCCGCCTGAACAAAAACACGTTTCACTCTGCCACCCTGAATAAAGTCATTTACATATGCACTTCCAAAAGCAGCCGAAATAGTATTGTGAATCGATGTGATTGGAAGCCCAAGGACACCAGATTTATCCCAATCCACCTCAATTCGATATTCAGGTACGTCTTCCAGACCGTTAGGTCGAACCTTGGCCAGAGCCTGATTTTGTCCCGCCATGTCAAGAAGCTGGTTGCGGGCTGCCATCAGACTGGCATGTCCTAAACCGCTGCGGTCGAGCAGCTGAAAATCAAATCCTTGAGAAGTGCCGAGTTCTGTAACAGCCGGAGGCGCAACGGCATACACTATCGCATTACGAATCTTTGAGAATTCATACATTGCCCTTCCCGCAACGGCAGTAACCTTCAAGTCTGTTCGGTTGCGAAGTTTCCAATCATTGAGTTTGACAAACGCCATGCCGGAATTTTGTCCTCGCCCGGAGAAACTCACTCCAGTAATTGTCAAAACAGTTTCGACAGCTTCCTTTTCGTTTTCCAAAAGATAGTTCCTAACTTGTTCCATAACTTTTTCAGTTTGTTCAAGTGTCGAGTTCGGGGGAAGTGTGGCCTGAACCATCAATATGCCCTGATCTTCATCCGGAAGATATGCAGTAGGCATCTTCTTGAAGAGATATCCCATTGCTCCCAAGATTAAAATAAATATGAACAAGTAGCGGAACTTGTGAGCCAAGGAATGGCCAACCACTTTCAGGTACTGATTCCTGAACCAGAAAAAGACCTGGTCGAATACCCGGAAAAACGGACGCAGGAACCAAACTCCTCCCTCGGCCGGTTCATGACCCATGGGAACAGGTTTCAAAAAAGACGCACACAGAACCGGTGTTAAAATCAAAGCAACAATCACTGAAAGAAGCATGGATGCCACGACTGTTACAGAAAATTGACGATAGATAACACCAGTTGAGCCGGCAAAGAACGCCATGGGGCCAAATACTGCTGAAAGCACAAGCCCGATTCCAATCAATGCGCTTGTTATCTGATCCATGGACTTGCTTGTGGCTTCCCTGGGGGAAATACCTTCTTCGCTCATGATACGCTCAACATTTTCAACTACAACAATTGCATCATCCACCAGCAATCCAATGGCCAGAACCATCGCGAACATTGTAAGCATGTTTATGGAGAATCCTAAGAGTCCGAGCACTGCAAAGGTACCCAGAATAACCACTGGTACTGCAATGGTAGGAATTATGGTAGCACGCATATTTCCCATGAATAAATACATCACAAGAAAAACCAGCACGATTGCTTCTAAAAGAGTTTTTACCACTTCTTCGATAGCTACCCTGACAAATGGTGTTGTATCATATGGATAAACTACCTTCAAACCTGAAGGGAAGAAGGGCTTCATCTCCTCCATCTTTGCCCTTACGGCTTTTGCAGTTTCCAGTGCATTGGCGCCGGCAGTCTGTCGTATTGCCAGACCCGCGGCAGGTTTGCCGTTGTAAGACAGCTGAACATCATAGAATTCAGTCCCAAGCTTAACACGTCCGACATCCTTGATTCGCACAGTTGATCCATCCGGATTTGTGCGAAGCGGGATATTGGCGAATTCGTCAGGGGTCTTAAGCAGGCTTTGAACAATAATAGCGGCATTGAGACGCTGACCTTCAACCGCAGGCTCGCCACCGAACTGACCTGCGGATACCTCTACATTATAAGATCGCAAAGCAGTGATAACATCCTGTACTGTCATCTGGTAATCGGTCAATTTATCTGGATTGAGCCAGATACGCATAGCATATCCGCTGCCAAAAACCTCTACCTCACCAACGCCAGATATACGAGAAAGCACCTTCTCCAGGTTGGAAACGGCATAGTCCATTAAGTCATGCATATCCATGCTGCCGTCCTCCGAAATCAAACCTAATATCAGGAGGTAGTTGCGTGTGGATTTGGCCACTTTTAATCCAGATCGCTGAACAACCTCCGGCAGGCTGGTCATAGCAAGCTGGAGCTTGTTCTGTACTTGTGACCAGGCAAGGTCAGGATCGGTCCCCGGGGCAAAAGTAAGCTCAACACGAGACGAGCCGGATGAATCACTCGTGGATGACAGATAAAGCATCTTGTCAAAACCGGTCATTTTCTGCTCGATGATTTGTGTTACGCTGTTTTCAACAGTCTCAGCAGAACCTCCCGGGTAAAATGCTGAAATCGCAATAGAAGGCGGTGCAATTGGCGGATATTGTGATATCGGCAATTTACAAATTGCCAGCACTCCTACCACCATCAGAATAATGGCAATAACCCATGCAAAAACAGGACGTTTAAGAAAGAATTTTGATAACATTGTATATCTCCGTCAGTTTGATGTTGGAACAGCTTGTGAAGTTTTTCCCTATTCTGTTCCCTGCTGCTTGCTGCTGAAAGGTGTTTCTTTTACAGTAACACCTGGGCGAACTTTTTGAATGCCCTCTATAATAACATGGTCGCCGGGCGACAGGCCGGCAGAAACAAGCCACTGGTCACCGATAGTTCTGTCAAGAGTAAGCATTCGCTGAACAACCTTGCTGTCACCATCGACTATATAGGCAATGGGATTACCCTTTGTATCACGTGAGACAACCTGCTGAGAAACCAGCATGGCTTGCTCATTTACACCTTCTTTTATGAGAGCCCTGACAAACATGCCGGGCAGGAGAACTCCGTTCGGATTTGGAAATACCATCCGCAGGATTACAGACAGGGTAGTGGAATCCACCGAGACATCACGGAATT
>CAZMPL010000063.1:9588-13690 GCA_964567805.1 uncultured Pirellulales bacterium
AGTGTCCCTTCCATGGAATACTTCGAATTATCTCCAAGAATAAGCTGTACCTGGTTCACGTCAGTTTTGTCACGATTGACAAGACCCTCTTTCAGGTGACGTCGTAATTCCAGCAACTGCGCAGTTGACTGGGGCACATCCACATAAATAGGATCCAACTGCTGAATGGTGGCCAATGCTACAGGCTGATAAGCTGTAACGATTGCACCATCGGTAACTGTGGATTTCCCAATTCGACCGGAGATTGGCGAGACAACACGGGTGTATCCTAAATTGATGCTTGCTGTTTCAACCAATGCTTTACTGTATTGCACTTCGGCTTCAGCCTGTTTCAAAGCAGCATCTGCATCGTCATAGTCCTGCTGACTGACTGCCTTGTCAACAAGAGCGGCCTTCAATCGTTCAGCTCTCAATCGAACGGCAGGCAGACTGGCCTCTGCTCTTCCAAGAGCAGCCTTTGCAGTATCAAGCGCAGACTGAAAAGGCGCCGGATCAATTTGATAAAGCTCTTGTCCGGCTCGAACGTCAGAACCTTCTGTAAACAATCGTTTTTGTATAAGACCATTTACCTGCGGCCGGATTTCCGCAATGCGGTATGCTGAAGTGCGGCCGGGCAAATCTGTAGTTAAAACAACCTGCTGCGGCTGAACTATAATCGTAGCCACTTCCGGCAAAGCGGATGCCTGCGAAGATGTTTGAGGTTGACGTTTACATCCGCTTGCTGACAAGGATATTACAATTATAAAGTAAACTGTAAAAAATAAAAATTTCGTCTTTGTCAGTATTAAATTCTTAATTGTTTTTCTTTTTGTTTTCTTGTCTTTTTTGGTTTAGACATAAATATATTTAAAATTTATTTATGAATTTATATTCAGAATATGTAATTGATATTTATATTTTATAATATAAATTCACAAAATGTCAACAGAAATATTTTTTCTTTCATTTTTTGGGGATGAGAACGGCCTGGATTGTTTTATCCTGCTTTATGGAGGTTTGAGAAAATCGAGATATATCAGATAACGGCCTGTAGATAAAAGCTTTTATGTGTGGAATCTCATTGAAGACAGCGAGCAGAGTCCATGACCAAGGATACAGGTTTATGTATTGGCTCCGCTGATTTTTGGGCCGCAAATATTCGCAGTGTTGAAAATAGACCGCATAGATTGTTTGGCTCTGCAGAGAATTTTGCTAAGCTGTCTCCAGTGTCTTCCGAGTTTGCGCAGGTACATTAAAGATCCATCTGCAATTAAGCTAAGAGAGTAAAAAAGATTTCTTTTTTTTAATCGTATTCTGTGAATTAACGACACGTTGCTATTGGCTCAAAAAGTATTTCGAAACATGCATAAATAAGGTGTGAAATATCTCATATTTTATGAATGAACCAATCAAGTAAGTGCGAAGCTCTCTTATTTAGGCTTACTTTGTATTCCCAGTTATTACACTCTTAGATTGAAGAGTGTAACAATATCCTGCTATACAAAAAGTATTAATGCTTTACATCAACACAGCATAAAATTAGCCTTATTCTCGTTAGTTGATGTACTACAATTTGTTATGAATTTATGATTGGATTTTCTTATGGAATAAGTACAACCGTTTGTACAACTAATTCACAAATATCGTTTTGACTTTGTTTTTTTAGCTTGAGGAATCTTTCAATTATCATACGATGAACAGCATCAAAAAACGCAAGTAGAGTTCCTGGATTTTGACAGGAAAGTGATTCCTGTCAAAATATAAATCAGATGCTCCAATAATAAATTATAGTTCATTTAGTCGGATTATTCATTGGTTCGGATACTGCGATTGTACTACATGAACAATCATATCAAAAAGTTATATTATTCGTCGAGAATTTCTTCTACTCGCCCTTCATCGACATCCATTATATATCTCAATCCTGTAATGGAAGCGGCGTCTGGCGTGAGAGCTGCTACATCATCACGGGACATGAATTCGAGAGAGAATTTTCTACATCCGGCCATGAGCTGTCTCAAACCCTGTGCAAGACGTTCGTAATATGTATATAATCCAATTGCTCCTGCAGGAATTTTATCGAATTCGCCATTCCCAAATTCCCTTCTTAGTTCATTTGCGGTGACGAATATCTCCTCCTTTGTTGAGCCGAATCGTTCTACATAAACCGGAATCTGGTTTGCATCAATAGCTCGACCAATTGTTTTGCCTACCATAGCCGCTGCCACCGGGGCACGAGCCATTCCGATAAGTTTTACATAAGGGGCGCCAAGTGATAAACCTTTGAAAATCAGGTCTTCGAATGTAAAACCGCCGCCGACTGCAATTGCAGGGAGGTATTGGTTTCTGTCTGCCAGACGTTTTGCATAATTATGAAGCAGAGAATGCAGATATATCGGCGGCACACCCCATTCATTCATCATGCGCCATGGGCTCATACCAGTTCCGCCTGATGCACCGTCAACTGTTAAAAGGTCCAGCTTGCACTTGGATGCAAAACTCAGCGCCCTGGCTAAATCGGCAGGGCGATATGCTCCTGTTTTCAGGAAGATATATTTTGCGCCTGCTTTGCGAAGCTCATCAATTCTCTGTGCAAATGACTCCTCACTGACCATTCCTACACGGGAGTGACGCTCAAATTCCTTGAAGCTTCCATTCTGAAAAGCCTCTATGACGGACGGATTAGTAGGATCGGGCAAAACTATATAACCTCTTTCTTGCAGAAGCTGTGCTTTCTTAAGGTCTCGTATTTTTACCTCACCGCCGATATTTTTTGCGCCCTGTCCCCATTTGATTTCCACGCACTCAACAGCAAGTTCGTTTATCGCGTACTCCTGTACCCCGAGCCTTGTATCTTCAACATTTGCCTGGACAATAATTGCACCGTAACCGTCTCTTTGATGGTCCCGGTAAAGCTTGACACGTCTTTTGAGGTCGACAGTGTCAATCACTTTGCCTTTTTGAATAACTGCCTGTGTATCCATGCCAACTACATTCTCGCCGATAGTCAATCCTGTTCCTGCCAGGGCTGAGCCAATTGCCAATCCTTCCCAGTTGTTCTTGGCTATATCAGTAGAGCCAATTCCTGAGATCAGCCAGGGATATTTGAACTTTATACCTTTATCGTGTCCGATTCTGACTTCCAGATTGACGGCTGGGAAAATCGCTTTGTCACTATCCGGTTCGATACCATGCGCTCCTACGCATGTTCCCATGATATTCAGATGAGAATAGTCAACGGGGTATGCTTTTTCAGCCGCGGTTGTTATAACGCCAAATGGCTGGGGATATATCACCTCATGGCCGCGATAGGCAGACTTGCCTATCTCACACATGCCGATGCAGCCGTCAACACAGGTTACACACATTCCTGAGCTGGGTGTCACTGAGCCTTCTGTTCTATTTTTTGTAAGGGTTGCTGCGGAAGTATTTACTCTTGAAAAAGACATAGTGTTTTCTCCTTTTTTATTGTTTTTTTATCTCACATGCAACGCATGGATCCATGTAGCACATTAAATCATTAAACGAATCTTTTTGAATGCAAGGGGGGCTGATATTTGCACAGCCGCCGCATATCGCTTTTTCCGGTTCCGCATAAGTGCATCGAAGTGTGCAGGCCGGGCAAACATAAATTTTAACGGACGGGCGTTACGTAATACAACCCTCGCCCTGTTAATCCTTTTATTGCAGTTTGTAAACGGTTCTTCTCCAAGGCATACACAAGGGTTACTGATTGGGTTGTAACCTAACAGGTCGTTTGGATCGTAGAAGCTTACATAGTTAAGTCTTGAGTTCTCTGATTGTTTCAGGAAATTGCATAAACCATAATAATTCTGATAAATATACTGTAGGGTATCAGGCTGTGTACTATCGTTGGCCGCATACAATAAACTTAATAAAGGTACCTGGTTAGTAAGCATAAAAACCGATTTCAGTTTTTCATAGTAAAATCTTTGGCGCTGTTTATGATATTCTTTTATTGTTCCTGTTTTTGTTTCAGTTTCTGTTTTATAGTTTGCCAATACATCAAGAACAATTTTGGACCCCAGGCTCCCTGTAATCAGGTAAACCGAATTATCATATACAGGGACCGCTTTCATTGCTGTTTTTTGACTTTTATTAA
>CAZMPL010000064.1:0-13587 GCA_964567805.1 uncultured Pirellulales bacterium
TGTTAGTTTCGATTTTGGCTTACGAATTGAGGTAAAAAAATCCATCCCTATTTAAAGTATAAATAACAAAACCTCAGAAACAAAATAACATTTATTTTTTTAAATTAGTCCTTTAGAAAAATATAAGTGAATTTGGTAACAACCTATTTATTTGCGATATTATATATAAGGAGTAGAAGAACTATTTAGAACATCTCCAAATAATATGAATTCAAATATTTGTTAGGATTTATATCAATGGTAAAAAAGAGCGGCTTTACATTAGTAGAATTGCTTATTGTAATATCAGTACTTGGTATTCTGGCTGCCGTTGTTGTACCGATGTATTCAGATGCAGGTCAAAAAACTCGATCTTCCGCACTCAAAACGGATCTTCAGAAAATAAGAACTCAAATCGAGGTATATCGCTCTCAACATAATGACCAGTTACCAGTTTTCAGTGGAGAAGCCTCAGGTGATTTTGCGCGAAGAATGACTTCCCAAACGGATCGAGATGGTTATGCAGGCTCTGATTATGGCCCATATTTGAATAAAATCCCTAAAAATCCCAACAACGGGAAAAATACAGTCAGAATAGATGGTTCCCCAGCCGGAGCAAATTCAGATGGCTGGAGAATTGATACATACAGTGGAATTTTTCAGGCAGATGATTCCGCTGAAAGCGCTTTATTCTAAAAACGATAATCAAAAATACGTAAACACACCAAGAAGAAAATTTATAACTATTTGACGAATTTTGTTGCCACGTCCCTTTTTCTTTGTTATATATCCTACATTAAACTTTTAGTTTATTTTTATGCCATTAAGGAGATTTGAATTGGTAGAAGATGGAGTTTCAGGACGTTTTGTTTTTCAGGCAAATACTCAAACACCCTCAGGAACAGTTCTTTTTGATCAGCATTTAAAGCTTATTGACAAGAGCCGCATGGCCGATTTCGCAGGCTACTTAATGCCGCTATGGTTCTCTTCCATAAGCGCCGAACATAAAGCAGTTCGTGAGTCCGCAGGTTTATTCGATTGTACACATATGGGAGTACTCGAATTCGAAGGAAAATATGCGCAGAGTTTTCTGGATACAATTACAACAAATAATGTTAAAACACTGAAAACAGGTTGTGCCAAATATAGTTATATTCTCGACGCGGCTGGATTTGTGCTGGATGATATTATTATATATCGACGAAAAGAAAATAATTTCATGGTTGTAGTCAACGCCTCAAATAAAACGAAAATTCAAGCCTGGCTCAAAGCATTGCAAAATGATGAAGCAGTTATTAATATTGAAAAACCCGCACAAAAGATAGAAAATAAACCTGTGATTCGTGATATGTTAACAGATTGCGGTTCTGATTGCAGAGTCGATATTGCTTTGCAGGGACCTGCATCAATAAAAATGTTATTATCAATGATAGAATCACAGGACAAGAAACAAGAATTACAGGCAATGAAATCGTTTAATCTTATTGAAACTGAATTGGACAACATCAATTGTATAATCGCTCGGACAGGTTATGCCGGCTCAGAGATTAGCTACGAGTTATTTGTTCATCCTTCAGAAGCAGCAGAACTTTGGGCATTATTACTCGAAAAGGGAAAATCTTTGAACATAGTTCCGTGCGGACTTGGTGCTCGTGACAGTCTCCGAATCGAAGCTGGTTTGCCGCTCTATGGACATGAACTGGACGGAGAATTTGATATAAATCCGTTCGAAGCTGGTTACGGCTGGGCGGTTAAATTGGAAAAAGATTTTTTCATTGGTCAGTCTGTTATGAGAAAAATGTCTCAGGATGATAATATGCATGTTGTAAGAATTGAATTTCCAGGCCAGGCGGGAATTCGTCCGGTTAGACAGCATGATGGGATTTTGGATGAGAATGGTTTTTGTAAAGGCTGGGTATTAAGTTGTGCAAAAGTTGATGAAAAACAGGTTGCTTTAGCATACATTTCAAAATATGTATCAAATCAGAACAACAAGGTTGGATTATATTACACTGCAAGAAGCAAAATGCAGGCTGAAAAAGGCAAGAAAAGCAAAGTAGAAAAGAACCAGAAACTGGAAACTGATATATCCGGCTTAATAGTAACGAGATTCGCAAAGTTTTAGAATGGAGAAATAAGATGGTTATTGATGGCTTGTATTATACCGAAGATCATGAATGGGCGAAAATAGAAGGTGACATCGCGACTATCGGTATCACATATCATGCGCAGGAATTATTAGGGGAAATCACATTTGTCGAATTGCCGATAGTTGGTAAAGAAGTCAAACAGAAAGGTGAGCTTGGAGTAGTCGAAAGTTCTAAAGCCGCAAGTGATGTTTATTCACCGGTAACCGGTAAAATCACAAAAGTCAATAATGAGCTGGAATCGGCGCCTGAGAAAATAAACCAGGACTGTTATAAAGCTGGTTGGATATGCACTATAAAAATAACTGATAAAAGTGTGATCGATAATCTTATGAATTCAAAACAGTATGAAACGTACTTGAAAAGTTTATAAGAATTACGTAATTTAAAAGTAAATTTATTGAGGTTTTATCCAATATGCCTTTTATTTCAAATACAAAAGAACAGCAACGAGATATGCTCGCTGAAATTGGCCTGACTATGGACAAGCTATTCAGTGACATTCCGAATGAGTTGAAAAAAAAAGAATTCAATCTTCCAAAAGGTATGACTGAGCACCAGGTCAGGGAAGCTTTGGCGGAAATTGCCGGAAAGAATTATATAAATCTGACCTGTTTTCTTGGCGGGGGTTTTTATGACCATTTTATTCCCGCCGCGGTTTATTCCATTATATCAAGAAGCGAGTTTTATACCGCATATACTCCGTATCAGCCGGAACTTTCTCAGGGTACATTACAGGCTATTTATGAGTATCAGTCTGCTGTTTGCCGTTTGACTGAGATGGAAGCCGCTAACGCGTCACTGTATGACGGCGGAACCGCGATTTACGAAGCGGTAATGATGGCTCTTCGCATAACCGGGCGAAAAAAAGTTATTATCGATGACAGTGTCAATCCGATTTATCGAGTTATGATTGATTCTTATATGAAGAATTTGAGTATTAATCTCGAACAGGTCAATTGTATCGATGGTCAGGCAAATCGAGATGAAATTTATAATAAGCTCGATAACGATACAGCCGCGGTAATTCTTCAGAATCCTAATTTCTTCGGCTGCGTGGATGATTTCAGTGACATTGCCGAAGCCGCACATAAAAAAGGCGCTCTTATGATTGTCTCATGTTACCCTATTTCATTGGGTATGCTGAAAACTCCGGGAGCTATGGGAGCGGACATAGTGACAGGTGAGGGACAAAGTCTTGGTATGCCCATGAGTTTCGGCGGGCCGTATCTCGGTTTCATGTCAACGAAAATGGAATATGTCCGAAAAATGCCGGGCAGAATTGTCGGTCAGACAAAAGACAAGCTCGGCAGAAGAAGTTTTGTTTTGACACTTCAGGCACGCGAACAGCATATACGCAGGGATAAAGCGACATCGAATATTTGCTCGAACGAAGCTTTGTGTGCATTGACCGCTCTTGTATATTTATCACTTTTAGGCAAGGAAGGTTTAAAGGAAACCGCTCAATTATGTGCCGACAAGGCAAGCTATGCTTATCATAAACTTACCGCGATACCCGGCGTGAAAGCGCACTTTAAACAGAAATGGTTTTTTAACGAGTTTGTTCTTGATTTGCCTTGTGAAGCCGCGGACGTTATCGCAAGACTCATAGAGAAAGGCTTCGCCGCTGGTTTTCCTTTGAGCAGGTATTATAAAAATATGGAAAAATCTATTTTGATTTGTGTAACAGAGAAACGAACAAAACAGCAAATAGGAATGTTGGCAGAATCACTGGAGGCTTGTTTATGAAGCTCGTGTTTGAAAAATCGGTGAAGGGACGCAGGGCAGTACAGGTTGATGACAGTGACGTTCCGACAACGATAAATATTAATAGTGACTTTCTGAGAAAAAATAGCGCGGAATTACCTGAATTGAGCGAGCTTGATGTCGTAAGGCATTTCACTGCGCTTTCTCGTATGAATTTCGGAGTCGATACAAATTTTTACCCGCTCGGTTCATGCACAATGAAATATAATCCGAAAGTTTGCGAACGAATTGCTTCCTATCCCGGATTTGCTCATCTTCATCCTTTGCTTCCTCAATTGCGTATGGGCGGCATGCTTACACAGGGAGCGCTTCAGGTACTTTATGATATGGATATTTTCCTGCGTGAAATTACCGGCATGGCGGGCTTTACTTTACAGCCTATGGCGGGTGCGCATGGCGAACTTACAGGTATTATGATAATGGCCGCTTATCACAGGAACAAAGGTAATAAAAAAACGACTGTGCTTGTTCCCGATAGTGCTCACGGCACAAATCCAGCCAGTGCTGCGATAGCGGGTTATAAAGTAGTTGTAGTCCCGAGCAATGACGAAGGTATTATGGACATAAACGCCTTAAAAAAATTGCTCAATAATGAAGTGGCCGGCTTAATGCTGACCTGCCCGAATACTCTCGGACTTTTTAATCATCATATCAGGGAAATATGTGATTTAGTTCATAGCGTCGATGGACTTGCTTATTATGATGGCGCGAATTTAAATGCGATAGTCGGCAAAGCTCGTCCCGGTGACTTCGGATTCGATATAGTTCATATAAATCTGCACAAAACATTTGCAACTCCTCACGGCGGCGGGGGACCAGGCGCAGGCCCGGTAGGTGTTAAAGAAAAGCTCGTTGATTTTCTGCCTGTTTCGATTGTTGTAAAAAGGAATGACGGGACATATGCATTGGAATATGATAAACCAAAATCCATTGGTTATATAGCTCCGTTCTATGGCAACTTCGCGATTATTCTCAGAGCGTATGTTTATATTCTAATGTTGGGCAAAGAAGGATTAAGCAAAGCAGCGGAAAACGCCGTACTTAATGCAAATTATATTTTCGCGAAATTAAAAAAATATTACAAACCCGCTTCTAATAAAATTTGCAAACACGAATGTGTTTTTAGTCCTACTGACGAAATGCTTCGAAACGGAGTTCATGCTATTAATATAGCGAAGTCACTTATAGACAGGGGCTTCCATCCGCCAACAGTATATTTTCCAACCATAGTCAAAGAAGCGATGATGATTGAGCCGACTGAAACAGAAAGCAAGGAAACTATCGACGAGTTCATTAACGCGATGATAGAAATTGCAGAGCTTGCAAAGACCGAACCTGAAAAAATAAAAGATTCTCCGAAAACAACTCCGGTGTGTCGTCCCGATGAAACTGCCGCCGCAAAGAATCTGGATATTGCGTATTAGTTAATTATTTTGCATTCGTATAATTTTTTCAGGTAGTTGACAAGTTCCTTCTGGGTAAAAAAGATGGAGCATAAACTGAAGTTCTGCACTCCAGGTTTACTGATTTTGATACCGAAAAATGGATTCCTTGGAAAACACCTGAATTGAAGTAAAAAATGCGATAGTTAGTCAGGATAAACCTGTTTGACAGGTCTTTATCATTAAATACTGATATCCGAAAAATTTAATATTAAATTATGTTTAGAGCTGGTATTATTATAATGATACCGGCTCTAATTATTTTTAGAGAGAACATTTAATAGTAATATTTTTATGGAGGTGTATCGTGTTAAAGTTCAGAAGATTATTACTTGTTTGTATTTTAATTTGTCTTTCTCTTGTAATTACAGTAATTGGACAGGATGCTCCAGCTTCAGGAGTAAGGGGTGGACAAGGTCGCGGCGGTATGCGAGGTACACGCGGTGCAGCTCCGGCGACTCCAACTGTTTTGAGCAGAGCACTCATAACCGGAACGATTAGATTCCAATCAGGCGGAATCAACATGTACCTGGTCGTCGGTAAAGAAAAGGCTTTGCTTATCGATACAGGTAATCCCGGATTTATTTCACCCAACGAAATTAAAAACTACACATCGCTTCCTTTACTCGTTGTAAATACTCATGCTCATCCCGACCATTCCGGCAGCAATAACACATTTGCGGAAGTTTATGTTCACGAAGCGGATTTGGATTCATGCAAGATATACAGCGGCGGTGATGTCAAACTCATTCCGATTAAGGAGGGATACATATTTGATCTTGGCGGCAAAAAAATAGAGGTAATTGAAGTACGCGGCCATACACCCGGAAGTATCTGCTTACTGGACATTCAGGATAAAGTATTATTTGGCGGCGATACAGCCAACACTGAAACCTGGGCACAAATTTCGAATGTCCCGCTGGAAACTTACAAGAAAAATATGGAACGTCTCCATGCAAAATATAAAGATAAATATGATCGACTTTTGCCGGGGCATAATGACGTTCTGCCTTCTTCCTATATAGATGAATTGATTACATGTGCAGATGAGATTCTTTCCGGCAAAGCTCAACAATCGACTACTCCGCAGGCTTCACAAAATGCTATGACCGCGGGAAGTCTTACGCATACATACAAAAGTGCCAAGATTCGATACAATCCGAATAATCTTCGTGAAAAATAATTAACATGTAAAAGAATCTGATATATAATTTCTGTTTCGTTCTCAATCAATCTTTTTCTGAATTGGAGATTATTTATGAAACGTAGAGATTTTCTCAAGAAAAGCACGGTTGCAGTCGGCTTGGTAAGTACTCCGGAATTACTCTCGCCGCTTACAGCAAACGAAAGCAATTCCCCAAAACCATTACAGACTTCTGACCAGATATCGTTATCCGCAGGAGCGGCACAAAAAGATAACCGCTCTTCCGAGTATCTTGGCCGGATTCAAAAGAATGAGTTTCTTCCTAAGCCACCGAAGTTAACGGAAACATCGGCGGGTATAAAAATTTCACCAATGCCGCTCGAAAAAAGAATCGAACAAAAAATTGTTCCGCAAAGGGGTTTTTGCAGTATCTTACCAGGTGGTGATAATCTCATATCCGGTAATGGAGCGGTGAATATCGAAATTTCAGGTAATCCATATTATGAGCAGATTCCTTTCAGTCATGAAAGCCTGTTCGTGCCGCGCAGAAGACCATACGAGGCACAAAAAATCGCGGAAATTTTGCCTCAGGTACGACAAATGCTGCTGGATGGAAAATACCACGAGGCTGCGAAGTTTGCCTACGACGAATGGAATAAAAGTTCTGCGACTCAACCAAGAGGTGGATTGGGTGGAAGCCCGTCAATTTCGATGCGTCTTGAGTTTCCGAAAACAGAGTCAGTCAAGGACTATCTCCGAACAGTAGATTTCGAGAGTACTGAGATAAAAATTCACTGGACAGACGAGCACGGCCAATGGGTTCGTCGTGTCTTTACATCCCGGCCGGACAATGTTGTGGTACAATGGCTCACCGCTCCGAAAGGACAGTCGGTAAATGTACGTATTACAATATCGACCGGCGGCGGGGGAGCACGCGGCATGGGAGGAATGCGAACTGGTGCAAGAATGGGCGCAGGTATGGGAACACGCGGTGGTGGGGGACAAAGCAACGTTCAGACGGACTTCAACGAGAAGCGACAGATTGTAAAAGGTCGTTTGGATCCAACGGTAAACAACAGCGGTTACGCCGGAGTGAATCGTGTTGTTTGCGAGGGCGGCTCAACCAAAATGGATGGTGACACTCTGGTAGTAGAAAATGCGTCGTCTGTTATGCTGCTCACACGTATAGAATATTTCCCTGAGTACAACGAGGAACAAGTTGAATCATTGCGATTAGCGATGGAACAGCTCACACCGGATTATAATATGTTACTGGAACGTGCCCGCAAGGTTCAATCCGAAATGCTTAATCGAGTTACCGTAGATTTCGGTGGTGCTTCGCAAAATGCTATGTCTTCTGAGGAACTTTTCTCCGCTCAGAGATCAAGCAAGGGTTATTCGGGTGCTTTTCTTGAGAAGTTATTCGAGATGTGCCGCTACTGGTTCATTATTACAAGTGGCAAGTATCGAAGCATATCGGCTTTGACCAATATCAATATCAATCTTCAGATAGCGCCTATGGCATTAGGTTTTCACCGCGAAGGCGAGAAAGCCTACTTCAACTGGATAGAGAGCCTGTTTCCTGATTTTCGTACCAACGCAAAAAATGTTTACGGATTCCGTGGCACTCTTTATCCTATTGCGCCGTCCAAAGATTCAGGAGTTGCTTCACAGTTCGACCATTCAGGTACCGAAGCGACCGGCGAACGATGGCCGCATCCTTATTGGCTTGCTGCCGGAGGCTGGTGTGTGCGACCTTTCTGGGACCACTATCTTGTAACCGGTGACATTGATTTCCTTCGCAATCACGTTGTACCGGCTTACAAAGATTTGGCTTTGTTTTATGAAGACTATCTGACAGTCACTGACGAAAACGGAAATTATATATTCGTTCCATCTTTTTCTCCTGAGAATAATCCGGGCAGCCTGAATCCTTCGTGCATGATGGTAATAAATGCCGGTATGGATATCGCGGTTTGCCGTGAAGTTTTGTCCAATTTAGTTGATGCTTGCGAAACTCTGGATATAGAGTCGGACAATATAAAAAAGTGGAAGGAAATTCTGACGAAATTGCCGCCTTACCTGGTTGAGCCTGATGGCACGATGAAAGAATGGGCATGGTCAACATTGGGAGAGCGTTATATTCATCGTCACATCTCTCATCTTTATGGTGTCTGGCCAGGTGACGAAATTGATCCGGACCGCACACCTCAATTGGCAAAGGCGTCTCTGATAGCAGACCGAAGGCGTGTGCCGGAAAGGTTAGCCGCTCATAGCCGTTGCCATCGCGCGCTTGTAGGAACGCGTCTCAAGGATTGTTATTTAGTGGACAGTGAATTCAGGCAACTCATTGAAGAAGGAATCGTAGGTTCCACTTTCAGATGCTCGCATGATCCTTACGCAAATGTAATGCCGGATGCACAGGGAGGAATTCCGACAATTATGATGGAAATGTTGGCCTACTCTCGCCCCGGTGTAATTGAAGTACTTCCGGCACTTCCATACTCGCTCGTAAAAGGATCGATAAACGGGATGTCACTTCGTACTTTCGCCAAGCTCGACAAACTTGCCTGGGATATGGAAGCTCGGACAGTGGACATGACGATTACTTCGTTGAAAAACCAGGATGTCACGTTGATTGCAAGATATGGTATTGAATCATTAAGTGGTTCTTCGAAGTTACCTGCGCCGAATCCTCCTGGCAGCGCGACTTATAAACTCACCTTGCCGGAAGGAAAACCAGTTGAAATACATCTCAAGCTTGGCCGGCGCAATCCACTCGATTGGGTTAATTGGGTTGCTTAACGAACTATGAAAACAAATAAACATATACTGAAGCTTTTGTGGTAATAAACCAAATAAGCAATTTATAAAACGAGGAATATATGAAACGTAGAGATTTTCTTAAGACAAGCATGATAACTGCCAGCCTTGCGAGTTCCCGGAAGTTAATCCAGCCGCTCAAAGCAAGCGAAAGCAGTGTCAAAGAAATATCACAAACAGATAATCGTCCAGCTGAATATCTTCGTAATGAGCAGGCGGCTCCATTTTTGCCAAAACCTCCTAAACAGGCAAGGTCGTATAAGATTTCACCTATGTCCCTGGCCGAACGTACTAAGCGTAAAATTGTGCCGCTGCGTGGCTTTTGCAGTATAGCACCGGGTGACATGGTTAGTGAAAGTCTTACTGCCGGCAATGGAGCCATGTATATAGAATTGATGGGTGATCCATATTCGGAACAAATCCTTTTCCACCATGAAAGTTTACTCATGCCGTGGGAGAAGACTGTGGAAGCACCAAAAGTTGCGGATATTTTTCCACAAGTTCGACAAATGGTTCTGGAAGGCAGACATCGCGAAGCTTTAACGCTTGTTTTGCAGCGAATGAATGAAAGTTCTATTAAGCAGAATACGGAACCGCATCGTACAATTCCGGCGTTTCTAATGCAGCTTGATTTTCCAAAAACCGAGTCGGTCAAAAACTATCTCCGTACTGTTAATTTCGAGAACAGTGAGATAAATGTCACCTGGACTGACGAACACGGAGAATGGCTCCGAAAAACTTTAACGTCCCGGCCTGATAATGTTGTAGTTCAATCGATATCCGCTCCGACTGGTCAAACAGTAAATGTAAAAATCTCTTTGCAGAAATCCGCAGGGTGGAACATGAGTTCCGGAGTGACATGGGGAAGCCATCCGACCTGGGGAGTCTCAAAAGGTCCGGAAGCCAGTGACGCAAAGCAGGATTCCAGCGAAAACCGTTTGATTTACAAGTGCATTCTGGATCCATCTGTAGATAAAAGCGGCTATGCGGGTGTAACTCGCGTTGTGCGTAACGGCGGTTCGGCAAAAATAGAAGAAAATAATCTGGTTATCGAAAAAGCTTCTTCAGTTATGCTGCTTACCCGAATTGAATATTACCCTGAATATAATGACGAAAAGGCAGCATCTCTTCTCGAAGCGGTCGAAAAAATTACTCCTGATTATTCAGTCCTTCTTCAAAACCATAGCAAGGTACAATCGGAAATGCTTAATCGTGTTACGATTGATTTTGGAGGTGACTCCCAATACGGAATGTCTGTCGAGGAATTGTTAGCCGACCAGCGATCCAGGCCTGATTATTCACCGGCTTTGCTGCAAAAGGTATTCGAAATGGGACGATATTGGTTTATACTTACAAGCGGCAAGTACCCGAACATTCCATCCGAGACCAACTTTACAATAAATATGCAACCACCCGATTTAGAACCGGTGGACCGCCGTCGTGGAGAAGAAGTAAGACCGGCGGGTTTAGGTCTTATGCAAACCGCAGGTGCATTACAAGGTGACCTTCGCGAAGGTATGGAAGCCTATTTCAATTGGGTCGAAAGTCTGGTTGCAGATTGCAGAGCTAACGCAAAGAATATTTTCGGATTCAGCGGCACGTCGTATCCTCTTTGGGCGCAAAAAGGAATGGGTGTAAAATATTATTACTCAAATAATTCCACGATTGGAAATCTCTGGCCTTACTGGATTTCTGCCGGTGGTATAGCTTATCGTCCGTTCTGGGACCATTACTTAGCGACCGGTGATCAGGATTTCCTTCGTAATAGAATAATACCGGCTTATAAAGAATTGGCACAATTTTATGAGGAGTTCTTAACAGCCACCGACAAAGAGGGAAATTACATTTTTGCTCCTTCTTTTTCACCTGAGAACACACCCAGCAGTACTGATTCTTCGAGTCCGGTTTTTGTAAATGCTACTATGGACATCACGGTATGCAGAGAAGTTCTGACTAACTTGATTCATGCTTGTGAAGTTCTCGATACCGAAGCGGACAACGTTCAGAAATGGAAGGCGATGTTAGCCAAGATGCCGCCATACCTGCTCGAACCGGACGGAACTTTGAAGGAATGGGCCTGGCCAACTTTGCAGGAGCATTATGCTCATAGACATATCTCTCATCTTTACGGAGTCTGGCCTGGTGATGAAATAGAACCTGACCGCACACCGCAGCTCGCGCAGGCAGCGGTAATAGCTAATCGAAGACGTACTTTCGATACGATGTCCACCGCAATAGCGGGCGAAACTCTGCCTGCTTATGCGCGTTGTCATCGAGCTTTGGCCGGAGCACGTCTCAAAGACGAGACAATCGTGGACGTCCATCTGCGGCAATTGATTGAACAGGGTTATGTTAGTAATTCATTGCGATGTTCGCGAGATCCTTATGCCGGGCTTGTACCGGATGCTCATTGTGGAATTCCCGCGATTATCATGGAAATGATTGCTTACTCACGTCCTGGCGTGATTGAATTGCTTCCCGCGCTTCCTTCATCGATAGTAAAAGGAACAATCAAAGGATTGTTAGCCCGTACTTTTGCGAAGATTAACAAATTGACATGGGACATGCAGGCGGGAACTGTTGATATAACGATTACATCTTTAAGAAAACAGGATGTCACGTTGATTGCCCGTCATGGAATTGAGAGTATCTCCGCTCCATCAGGAATATTGGGGACATTCGAGAAAGGCAACGCAGATTGTGAATTGCACTTGCCTGAGAAAGAACCTGTAGAAATTCATTTGAAACTTGGCAGGAGCAAGCCATTTGACTGGATTTCTCATGTAGTTTAGACACGCTGCACAAACAAGTGTATATTGTTATGTGGAAAGCGATAAGATTGAACAAAAGACTATAACATTTATTGGAGGTGCATTATGCATAGAACTCGTTTTAGTATTATTTTTTCGTTTATTATTTTACTGTTACTTACAGGTGTTGTTCAAAATTCATTTGCCCAGATAGCTGTTTCTCCGGCAACTCAATCAAATCCACCGAGTATCGTGATTGATGCGGCAGCACCTCGTATTGAAACGAGTCCGAGTCTCTATGGTATTTTTTACGAGGAAATATCCCGTGCCGGAGAAGGAGGTCTCAGTGCCGAGCTCGTGCAGAACCGTGACTTCGAAGCGACCAATCTTCCGGAAGGCTGGACACAGGAAGGTAAAGATATCTATACCGCAAAAGGGCGACATTATAATCAATGGTGGGATACTAATAATCCTGCTCTTGCATGGTCACTTGTCACAGATGGTGACGCCCAAGGAAGCATTGCACTCGAAACAGAAAATCCTTTAAACGAACGTAATCCGCATTCAATCAAACTCACCGCGACAAAATTAGGCAAGCGAGTCGGCGTTTCGAACTCTGGTTTCTGGGGAATGAATATTCAGCAGGGGGAGTCTTATGATTTGTCTTTCTTTGCTCGTACAGAAGGAAGCCGTGCTACAACGCTTAACGTTTCTCTTGAAAATGAAGACGGCTCATCAATAGCGGCTTCAGGTAAAGTTGAAAACGTCGGTGGCGAATGGAAAGAGTACAAACTCACACTAATCGCAAAAGAGACGAATTCCAAGGCACGCCTGGTAATTACTCAGGCAACCGAGGGAACAATCTGGCTCGATGTGGTGTCACTATATCCTAAAAAAACATTCAAGGGACATGGTTTGAGAATTGACCTGTGTGAAATGTTAGTTGGTCTTAAACCCGGCTTTGTACGTTTTCCCGGCGGTTGTGTAGTTGAAGGCGCAAGTCTCAGTTCACGTTGGAACTGGAAAGAAACTATCGGTGACAAAAGCCAGCGTCGCGGTTTATATAACGTGTGGGGTTATTTCAATACTTATAGTTTAGGTTACCATGAACTCCTCCAGCTTTGTGAAGACCTGAATGCCGACGCAATGTATGTATGCAATGTCGGCATGAGCTGTAACGCGAGACAACCATCTGAATTTGTGCAGGGTGAAGAGCTTAAACCAATGGTACAGGATGCTCTTAATGCTCTCGAATATGCGATGGGACCTGTCACTTCCACTTGGGGCGCAAAACGAGCGGCAAATGGGCACCCGGAACCGTTTAAAATTAAATATATCGAAATCGGAAATGAAAACGGCGGCCAGATTTACCGGGAAAATTACCGCGTTTTTTATGATGCAATCAAAGCCAAATACCCGGACATAATCACAATAGCCGACGAGCGTGTTCCAAACGCGAAAGTCGAAATAGTTGATGAGCATTTCTATGTCGATCCTTCTCGATTTTTTGGTATGGCGAATCAATACGACAGAAC
>CAZMPL010000065.1:0-13531 GCA_964567805.1 uncultured Pirellulales bacterium
TCCGATGAGTCTCTTTTGCTCATCCTCTACAAGTACATCCATTATTCTTTTTACTTCCTGTGCATAGAGCGGCTCAATTTTATCAAGAAGTTCTTTTCCTGAATCCGTAAGAACTATGATATTAGACCTCCTGTCGGAAGGTGACGAAGTTCGAGTAACAAAGCTGGCTCTTTCCATACGATCCACAAGAGCCGTAATATTCGCACGATTAACAAGCATCATACTGCTTAACTGGGCTTGGGTCAGGCCTTCGTTTTTACTGCTTTGATGCTTTAAGAGCATCATCAGGTTAAACTGCACATCAGTTAAACCAAAAGGCTGCAGAAAATGCTCCGCTTTTTTACGCAAATTTGAAGCTGTATAATATGTATTAAGAAGAGCTTCATGTGCAAGCAAAGCTACCGGTTTGTTCAAACCAAGTTCTATTTCAAGAGACATTATTGACCTCAAATTTTAATACGTTAATATTGTTAATATGTGTATTATTTCTTAATAAACTATATTGTCAAATTAATTTTTTTTATTTTTATTAATATTTTTTTTTCATTGTTGATAACCTGTTAAGCAAATTCAATATAACACACACTTAAAAATCTTCACTTTTTGAAACGTTAGTTAAATTCAATTTACTCTCAAAAACTCATAATGAATCTATCAGGTTATCCACAACCAAAAAATGAGTAAATATTTTCATAATCTCTGATAAATTAACGTTTTATCAATTTAATATTGAATAAATGCAACAATCTAACAGTATATACTAAGAATACTACTGTCTTTTCTTTTTATATTAAAAATAAATATATATACCTTGTTAGATGGTAACATCTTCCATCAGTTTTACATTGTCGAAGGAGAATACAACTTGATACTAGCTGTTTTTTAAGGTAACCTTACTGCCCATGAGTTCAGATTCGATAAAAAATGTTATTAAGGAAAAACGGGATCAATTTAACCGGGCGGTATTTGACTATTCTACAGCTTGGCCTTATACGATAATAATGTTATTGGCGTTATTATGTACACTTACAGTTAAGCTGTTCTATGCGAAAAGAAATTATATGATATCACAGTATCCGGGATGGGTACTCTATGATATCGCATTCTTTACAGGTATTGAAGTTATATTTGCTTTTTCATGTTTCATTTATCCAAGAAAAAGAGTGATTCGTACAGTAACAATTTTATCTGCCGTTATTTGTTTCTGGTCTTTTGTCAACGCAGGCTGGTTAATCAGGACAGGGACACAAATTTTACCACGTGTTTTACTGACAGTCATACGTGACCCGATAAATGCATGTAACATGGTTGGCAAGAATTTGACTAAAGTACCGATCACGGCAATCCTGTTACTTACTCCGGGAGCGATTGCAATTTCATTTTTTGTCTATGTATTAACTAAAACAAAAAAACCGAACTATGACAAAAAAAGATTTTTTATCAGGTTTGTTATAAGTATTATTATATGTCTTTCTGCGATTTGTTTACGTCCTGCATTAATCAGCGGCAAACCTTCAGAGCCGGTATCTTTAGAATTGCGGTATAATGCACAGGTCAAAGCAATTGTAAATTTATTTTCGAGAAATCACAAACCGCCGCAGGAAACGACACGCCGAATTCCAACATATGACCAGGATCAGGTTAAGATACCTCTTGGAACTCAAATTAATAAAAACAATATCGTAGTGATTGTGCTTGAAGGTGTGCAGTACGAGAAGACTTCGTTCGGTGGAAATTCTAAAAATACTACTCCTAACCTTGTTGATCTTGCGAAACAGGGAGCGTATTTTACTAATATGCGTTCGACATTGACACATACCACTAAAGCTCTGTTTACTTTAATGACAGGACGGTATTCTTCAGCTTCACAGGATATTGTCGAGGCGGTACCGGTGTCAAAATCATATGCAAGTTTAGCGACAATTCTTGAAAATCAGCTTAATTATAAAACAGCATTTTTTCAATCCGCAAGAGGTAATTTCGAGTGCCGACCAGGGATGGTTTATAATCTTGGATTCGATAAATTCTGGTCCAGGGATAATTTAAGTGATCCAAACAAATATGTAAGTTATCTCGGCAGCGATGAATATGCGATGGTTGATCCAATAAAAGAATGGATAAAGTCTGATAATAAACCATTTCTTCTGACTGTTATGTGCTCTGTTACACATGATACTTATGAAGTACCGGAATGGTATGGCGAGCAGCAAAAAGAAGAAGTCGACAGGTATTTACAAACGATAGAATATACAGATCAGTTTATTGAACATTTCAGGCAGGAACTTACGAAGCTTGGCATAATGGACAAAACAATTTTTTGCGTAATAGGTGACCACGGCGAAGCTTTTGACGAGCACGGCCAATCAGGTCATGATCGTATAAGTTATGATGAATTCCTGCACGTTCCATTTTGTTTAGTAGCACCGAATCTTAAGCCCGGGACAGTAATTCAAAATCCAGTTAGCTCAATTGATTTAACTCCAACGTTATTAAGTTTAATCGGTTTTCAAACTGAAAAAGCTGGTTTCAATGGTATTAATGTACTCGGGACAATTCGAAATAATCGTAAAGTTTACTTTTCTGGTTGGATGTATGAAAGCCAGGCGGGATTCGTTCAGGGAAATATAAAATATATATATGACCCTGTACACGAACTTATGAGTTGTTACGACTTGCAGAAAGATCCTTATGAGAAAGAGAGAATAACTTTACCCGAAGAACAGGCTCAGATGATAATTAATGAGATTGAAACATGGCGGGAAAGTACCGTTTTTCAGTATGACCAGGACTATAAAGGCAAAAAAATCATTTTTGGCAACTGGTTCTGTAAATGGAGTAACAGATATTCCGATGCAAAATTTTTAAAACCTAAAGAGATAGAAGAGTTTGCTAAAAAGGTTAAGTAAAAGCGTGTTTATATAAATAATAGGCATGTTGATATAAATCAACATTATAGAAAACTTTTCATATAATAACAGATAAGCGGAAAGGGATGTTAAATAGGGGTATATAGGTAGTATTAATGTTGATATAAATCAACATATTAGCATAAAAGTATTCACTTTCATTAAAGTTTCATTTCTGATAAAAAGTTATAATATCTTATCAATTATAGGTTTACATCTTACGCTGATGTTATTAATAATGTAGCGGTATTAGTTGGTATATTTATTGCTACATATAAATACTTGTCCTTGACAAATGGATATTTTGGGCGGACGTCCTAAAATCCTGGAGGAGGAGATGTCCGCCCAGTACTTTGAAAAATGACCCGGATATAAAAATGAATAATCCGGAAAATTAAAAATTGTTTTGGGTATGATGGGGTCGTTCTGGAGGAGGGCGACTCCTTTTTTATACACTTTTCAGAAGTTCATCAAAGATTGATATTGCCTGTTGTTTTGATTCTATTTTCGTTAACTTTTCAATTAACGATGTTTGTCTGTCTGTAAAGCATACAGGAGCGTGAAAATTAAAATTTTCTACCCCGAGGATTTTTCGAATTGACGATATCAGGTCTTTCATTCCTGTTTGTCTTTTGGCGCTTATATATATTATATTTGAAAGAAATATGGGCAGTTTGTTTACTTTAAAATTTTGAACAAGGTCAGATTTATTAAGAACCGTTAGAATTTTTTTATTAATGAATTTTTTGAAAATGCTAAAGTCAAATTCTACTTCCCTGCTGCTGTCGAGAACAAGAAGAATAAGGTCTGCCTGGTTGATTAGTTCCAGGGTTTTTCGTTGAGAAGCATTATCGATACTGTCATTTAATAAAGATAAATTTTCATCCAGCCCCGCGGTATCAATTAGTTCGAGTGACAAAGATTCAATATGGCATTGCGCGCTAACCCAGTCACGCGTTGTGCCGCTGACGTCGGTGACAATAGACTTTTGCCTGCCTGAAAGATAATTCAGCAGCGTGCTCTTGCCTGTATTGGGAGGACCTGTGAGAATTGTTTTACAACCTGAAATAATTAGTTTTGCGATAGAACTGTTTTGTAAAATATCGTCAGCTTGCTTCTTGATAGTATCCAGTGACAAATTTTTAATATTATTGCGTAATTCATTTATAACTTTACTCAGGCCGGAATCAACCTGGTTCATTATAATCTTTGTACCTTCGAGAGTTAAAGCATTTGCCTGTGCGATTTCAGCTTCTACCGCGATTTTGCTGGTTTGCTCTTGTGTTGTGAGTATTTTCAAATGAAATTCTTCATCGGAAAGAATTTGAACGCCTTGCTTTTTAAGCAATTGAATTATCATTTCGACAATAAGAGGATTACCATGACAATTAATTGCATATGTAGAATGTCCCTCACAGCCTAAAGTCACCTGATCAATATTTTTCGAATTATCATGGATTGTCCCGAGTAGAATCTGTCCTGTCTCGAACCGCAACGGTTTTGTTGATACAGGTTTGAATATGTTTCTTATAATGGTTTCAGCATTATTGCCGCAGACTTGAACCGTTGAAATCGCGCCGGTTCCTTTACCTGTTATTACTGCTGCAAATAATTTTTTTTCCATAATTCATATTATCTTTCGACACAGTAAGATGTCTATTGTTGTTCGTTGATAGACTCAATAAATTTCTTGTAAGCAAGAAAAACACCTCTGACAACAAGGTTTGGGACATAATCATCGACGAAATCGCAATCGGTATGAATCGTTTTTGCGCCTGAACCTGTAATTATTGTTTGCGGCCAAGTTCCGATGTCATCAGCATAGCGGCGTATAACTTCATGCAACGCGCCAATAATTGAATAGTATAAGCCGCAGTTGATTGCATCAACGGTATTTTTGCCATAAGGGCCTTTGGGCTTGGTGACTTTTATTTTTGGAAGCTGGGCGGTATTTTCACGAAGTGCTTTTGCGCTGATTTCGAAGCCCGGACAAATCACTCCTCCCAGGAATATTCCGTTTTTATCAACAAGGTCGATAGTTACCGCGGTTCCGAAATCCGCGACTGCAACCGCGTCTCCGACGACATCAAACGCCGCCGCCGCCGCTACTACTCTGTCGGTTCCGACTTTGTCCGGCTCATCTACCCAGAGATTCATCGGTAACGGAACTTCTTGGCCTATAACACGTATCTTCTCATCGAAGTTTTCCTTTGCTATATCTTCGATAACTTTCGTCCATTCGGGTTTAACGCTGCTTACGACAATTACGCCGTCTCGTCTCTTTTCCTTCGAGCTTTGGGAAACCGGGATTTTCTCCCAAGCCGTTTTAAGACAGCTTTCAAGTTTATCTTTTGCATTACCTGAAAAAGACTCGATAAATTGCTCTTCATTGTCGAGATAAAGGGCGATATTAATATTGGAATTGCCTATATCTATTGCTATTACATTCATAATCAATCTTTCAAAATATACAAATTTAATCCCTATTTGTACTATATTGTTGCATAGAAGTCAATTTTTTACGACAAAAAGGCTGTTTTGTAAGCTTGGCAATACGATATTTTCCTTGCGAAAAACGCTTAAAATTGTTATCCTGTCGGCTTTGAAATTTTACGTTAAAAACATTACTAACATATAGTTAACAATTACAGGAAAATATAATGAGCACGAAAAAGAATCCGGGTCTTAACAAACTTGACGAACTATGTATTCAGACAATCAGGTTTTTATCAATGGACGGCGTCCAGAAAGCCAATTCAGGCCACCCTGGAATGCCCATGGGAATGGCCCCGGCTACTTATATACTTTGGACAAAATATTTGAATTTCAATTCCGCCAATCCAAGATGGGCCAATCGCGACAGGTTCGTTCTTTCAGCCGGTCATGGAAGTATGCTGCTCTATTCGATGCTGCATTTGTGCGGCTTCGATATCAGCCTGGAGGACCTTACAAACTTCCGTCAGTGGGGAGCAAAAACACCAGGTCACCCGGAATTCGAACTTGATCGTGGAATCGAAGTTACAACAGGACCGCTCGGCCAGGGAATCTCAAACGCGGTAGGTATGGCAATCGCTCAAAAATACCTTGCGAGCTATTTCAATCGTGAAGATTTTCCTGTTATAAATTATAAAATTTATGCAGTCGTCGGTGACGGTGACCTACAGGAAGGCGTAGCTTCTGAAGCATGTTCACTTGCAGGCCATTTGGGACTCGATAATTTAGTTGTAGTTTATGATGACAATCATATAAGCATAGATGGTGACACTGCATTATCTTTCACCGAAGATGCGAAGATGCGTTTCAAATCATACGGATGGAATGTACGGGAAGTGAACGCCGATGGAAATAATATGGCGGCTTTCGAAAAGGCACTTGGCAAGACTGAGTCCGGAAAGCCGACAATGATTAAACTTCGTACACATATCGCGTTCGGCAGCCCGAATAAACAGGATACATCAGGCGCACATGGCTCACCTCTCGGTGAAGATGAAATCAAACTCATAAAGAAAAATTATGGCTGGGATCCGGAAAAGAAATTCTATATTCCTGAGAAAGTGACATCATGCTTCGCTAAAGTAACCGAAAAAGGCAAAGAATCCGAAGCTGCATGGAACAGGATGTTCGATAGCTATGCTCAAAAATATCCTGATCTTGCTAAAGAATTCAAAGCCGCTGCTGCTGGAAAACTTTCTGTAAATCTCGATGAGATTCTACCGACTTTCAAAGCAGGCGAATCGATAGCAACAAGAAGTGCTTCAGGAAAAGTTCTTGCGGCTGTTATGCCGAAAATGCCTATGATAATGGGCGGCTCAGCAGACCTTACTCCTTCGAACAATACAAGCTGGCCTGGTGCGAAAGATTTCCAGAAATCTTCACCGGACGGCAGATATATTCGCTATGGAATTCGCGAACATGGAATGGGTTCGATTCTTAATGGAATTTCAACAAGCGGAATGTTAAGAGCATACGGCGGAACATTCTTTGTATTTTCGGATTACATGAGACCGGCTGTTCGAGTAGCAGCTATTTCAAAATACTCAAGCATTTTCATCTGGACACACGATAGTATCGGAGTCGGTGAAGACGGCCCGACACATCAGCCTGTTGAGCATGTTGCGTCATTCAGAGCGATGCCGGGTTTGATTGTGTTCCGCCCCGCCGATGCAAACGAAACAGCACAGGCTTGGAAATATACACTTGAGAATAATAACGGCCCAGTCGCTATGCTTCTTACAAGACAAAATTTACCTGTCCTTGACCAAAGCAAATACGGCTCAGCGAAAAATACAAGCAAAGGCGCTTATGTTCTTGTCGAAGTAAAAAATCCTGATGTCATTATCATGGCAACAGGCTCGGAAGTGTCACTTGCTTTAAGTGCCGCTGAAAAACTCGCAAAAGACGGAGTGAAAGCCCAGGTTGTAAGTATGCCTTCATGGGAACTTTTCGAGAAACAACCGCAAGCTTATAAAGATTCTGTTTTACCAACAAATGTAAAAGCAAGAGTCGCGGTCGAAGCCGGTATAGAAATGGGTTGGCGAAAATACATTGGTGACAATGGCGTATTTGTCGGAATGTCAAGCTTCGGCGCATCAGCTCCTGCAAATATCTGCTTCGAAAAATTCGGTATCACGGCAAGCGCGGTTCAGGAAGCGGCGAAGAAATCTATCGCAAATTGCAAATAAAAAAATTATTGTAACCGTTCACAGAAAAGTATTCTTTTGTTTTTTCCCTGTAAAAAACAGACGATTGTCATTCCGCACTTGTTGCGGAATCCAGTAAATTAACGGATATGGATTCCCGCCTTCGCGGGAATGACAAAGTCATATTTTATGTGAATTGTTAAAATATAATAAAAAATCCGGATAACGTGACATAACAGGTTATCCGGATTTTTTTTGCGCTTTAAGTTTATATTAAATATGAGTATTACTTTGTTTTTACAGCAGCCTTTTCTTTTGTCTTTTTTCTGCCGAGTATTTCATCTGCCTGTTCCGGTTTTTCCGGCGGCCATTTTCCTTCTGCTTGCAGTTTTTTCAACTCATCGAGTTTCGCGTAACTGACAATAGTTCTGCATTTCGGGAATCTGCCGCAGCCAAGGAACGGTCCTTTCTTGCTCTGTCGGATAACCAACTCGCCCTGCTTGCATTTATGACACTTTATCCCTGAAGGTTCAGCAGGTGGTTTGGGAGGTAAAACATTTCCTTCCTTATCGAGTTTTTGAGTTGTCTTGCATTCCGGATAGTCACTGCATCCTAAAAATTCACCGAAACGCCCTTTTTTGTGTATCATTGGTTTTCCACATTTCGGACATTTATGTTCTGTTATTGTTTCTTCTACCATTTTACCATCCTTGTCACAGGGACATGCGAATTTACAATCCGGATAAGCCGAACAACTGAGAAATCTGCCGTTTTTACCGAATCTATAAACAAGCGGTTTTTTGCAATCGGGACAATTATATTCACTTGGTGTCACTTCCGCTTTGGCGTGAGCCATTTGCTCGGTTGCGTTTTTAAGATTTGTGCTGAACGGGCCATAGAAATCTTTCAGAACACCAATCCAGTCAAGATGCTGTTCTTCTATTCTATCGAGCTGTTCTTCCATATATCGTGTAAACGCGATATCCATTATTTTTGGGAAGTACTCGTTGAGCTTGTCTGTTACTACTTCACCGAGATCAGTAGAAGCGAATTTTTTATCCTCCTGTTTTACATATTCACGTTCCTGAATCGTACTGATAATTGAAGCATACGTACTCGGCCTGCCTATACCTTCTTTTTCGAGTGCTTTTACTAATGAAGCTTCTGTATATCTGGCGGGTGGTTTTGTAAAATGCTGTTCGGATTTAATTTCGACTGCCGCGAGTTCCTGACCGATATTCATATTCGGAAGCTCCTGCTCAGCCGAAGAAATTGACCATACTTTTGAAAATCCATCGAACGCGAGAATATGCCCGGTAGTTCTGTAATAGCACGGCCCTACCGAAGTATCGGCTTTAATATTGAGATTCGTAACGTTCCATCTTGCGGATTCCATCTGGCATGCTACAAAACGGCGCCAGATAATGTCATAAATCTTAAATTGTTCATTCGTGAGGAAAGGCTTTACTTCCTCTGGTGACATATCCACATCGGTTGGGCGAATAGCTTCGTGTGCCTGCTGTGCGTTTTTCTTATCGATATAAACTTTTGGTTTTTCCGGTAAATACTCAGGGCCGAATTTGCTTTGGATGTACTTTCTTGCATCCGCGATTGCTTCGCCGGAAAGATGTGTGCTGTCAGTTCTCATGTAAGTGATAAGTCCGAGCGAACCCATAGAACCTAAATCGATACCCTCATAAAGCTGCTGTGCGATAGCCATCGTGCTTTTTGCACTGAAACCGAGTCTGTTAGCCGCCGCCTGCTGAAGTGTAGAAGTAATAAAAGGTGCAGACGGATGAGATTGAGATTCTTTTGTCTGAAGGTCATTTAAAACGAATTTGGCATCTTTAAGAGCATTAAATATTTTATCAGCCTGTTCCTTCGAAGAGACCTGATATTTTTCGTCACCTATCTGATAAAGCTCACTTTTGAAAGCATTGTGTTTAATGAGCCATTGTGTTTGTTCGGCAAGTGTAGGTCCCTTGCCCTTTTCGCTTTGTACAGAAAGAAAATCAGACCATTCTTTTGAGTAATTTGTCTGCATATCAGTAGTGAAAACCGCTGGAATGAGCCAATATTCTTCAGGTACGAATGCTCGTATTTCTCTTTCCCGCTCGACAATTATTTTAACCGCAACAGACTGGACACGCCCCGCCGACAATCCTCTTGATATTCTTTTCCAGAGCAGAGGGCTTATCTGGTAGCCGACGATTCTATCGAGAATTCTACGTGCCTGTTGCGCCATTATCTTATTAATATCAAGCTTTCCCGGTTTCTCGAAAGCCTGTGTTATTGCGGATTTTGTAATAGCGTTGAAAATAACACGATAAGTTTTATCTTCAGGAACTTTTAAAATATGCGCGAGGTGCCAGGCAATAGCCTCTCCCTCGCGGTCAAGGTCGGTTGCCAGATACAGTTCATCGCAGTTCTTCATCGCTGTTTTCAATGCTGTTACAGTCTTTTGTTTACCTGGCATAATGGCATAAGTAGGTTCGAAATTATTTTCGATATCAACATTTATACCTTTGGAAGGAAGGTCACGGACGTGACCCATAGATGCTTTAACTTCATAACCGGGACCGAGATATTTATTTATTGTCTTGGCTTTTGCAGGTGATTCTACTATTACTAACGCTTTTTTCGAGCTTGATTTGGCCATATATAATCAGAATATAATATTAATTTAATAATTCTTTCAAATTTTCTATACAGATATTTTGAAATCTGGTTCACGAATCCCTTATCGGCGATTTATTTAAATATATTTAGAAAAGGGTAAATACCTCCGAATTGTCTTTATGTCAAGAAGGAATTAATAATAATGATAAGTTATAAAGCTTATTTTAAGGTGTAAATGGTAATATGGGAAACGTGTTTTATCGGTTTTTAATAGTAAAAAGGCTATAAATGTATTCATTCAAAATATTTCTATGTATGAATGAAAATATTTAAATATAACGATTCTAAGGATAGATATATGTGATAATATAGGACGTAATAAATAAATCGATAAATACCCCCCTGCATCTCAAATCATTTTAAAACAATTTTGATTTGTTCTTTTAATTTTTTAAGTGCATTTCCTCTGTGAGATACAGAATTTTTTTCTTCCTGTGTTAATTGTGCGACCGTTTTATTTAATGATGGGACATAAAAGATAGGGTCGTAACCAAAACCATTAGTACCGATTTCTTTATCGATGATTATTCCTTCAAGGGTGCCTTTTGCTTCAATAATAATATGATCTGATTTTGCAAGGCACATACAGCATACAAATCTCGCCGTCCTTTTTTCAGGTAAAATATCTTTTAGCAGTTCGAGAACTTTTGCAATATTACGATGATCAATAAGAGTTCTTTCTTCGTTAGGCAGTTTATCACCAGAGAATCTTGCGGATTTTACTCCCGGTGCACCATCCAGGGCGTCTATAACTAATCCTGAATCGTCTGCTAAAGTAAGATATCCAGTTGCTTTGGAATAACCTGTAGCTTTTTTGCGTGCGTTTTCCTCGAAAGTATTGCCATCTTCTTCGATTTCAGGTAAAGATGCAAATTCCTTTAGATTATGAAGTTTTAATTCCATTCCAAGGCAGCTGTGTATTTCTGAAACCTTACCTGGATTCGTAGTAGCAATTAATATATTTGTTTTATATGACATTTATGATAACTCTCAAAAATATTACCTTTATTCTTTAAGAGTATGACATTGTAAAGAAACTAAAAAAAAAACACAATAATATAAATATGTTAAAATGGAATTGAAAAGATAGATATATATATAACATACATCACAGTAATAACAAAAGAAAAATATTAGTTTTTATATAATAAAAAAGGAAATATTACTTGAAAATGAAGAAATAATAAGAAAATAAAAATATTTATAAGTAATTCAATAATTTATTGTAAATGAACTATTGTTTATGTCTTATGAATTTAAGTATGCATGGCTATTCCAAAAAATGAAAATAATCATTTTCAATATTATTTAAAAATAATTATGTATCTGATTATTTAAAGAGAATAAGGAACATGGAAAAGAAATTGTTAAGGGTAGAGACAAAAATATAAGCAAGGATAATTAACAAAACAATTTAATTATTCAATCTTATAATAAATTTTCAAAAGAACAATAGAGGAAACGGAATGCAGAATATATTATTCATTCGAGATAAAAAAGATGATCGGAATATTTTTTTAAAAGGGATTGTGTTTGAATTAAAAAGTACAAATCATCAGGATATGTTTTATAAACAAATTTTTATTATGTAAATATTTTATTGATAATAAAGAAGTCAGGAGAATATAAAAACAGATATTATTCTCAATACATGAAAATGTTTCACGTGAAACATTTTCAATGGAATTGGCTTTGATTTATAAATATTGAGATTGTTTATCAAGAGAATTTAAGATTATATTAGATAATGTATTTCTTGAAGAAATGACTATATAAGAGGTTCAAATGTACATAAAATCGTTGATTTTAATGCTAATAAATTGCTTTTGTGAATAATATGGGGTATATAGATAAGGGGTATCGTGTGGGTAATATATTTTCAGTGTAATATTTTTAATAAAATATATGTCTGATAATAACAATGTTTCACGTGAAACAATTTCTTTTTTAAGAAAAGGTATTTTTCAATAGCTTTTTAAAGATTATTTGTTTAGTATTTCGAAATATATTTATTCTAATCAACAAATTTAATAATTGATGGAGCAATTTATGATTGATGCAAAGAAGGATAAGCCACGCCATCTGGGCAGGGGGCTTGAATCGCTGCTGGGTCCCATAACGCCTTTACAAATTAATCAAAACGATTTACTACAAAATATAGAAAAACCTAACATTATGCCAGATAATGAGTTAGGTGTTGTAATGAAAGAAATTGATTTAAGCAAAATAAAGGTAAATCCATACCAGGCTCGAACTGTATTTGATGAAAAAGAAATCAATGAGCTTGCAAATTCAATTAAAATAAATGGTGTTATACAGCCTATTATTGTACGGCAAACAGAACATGGATATGAGATAATTGCAGGCGAAAGACGTTTTAGAGCTTCGCAAATAGCTGAATTAAATAAAATTCCTGCATTGGTTAGAAAAGCAACCGATGAACAAATGCATGAAATCTCAATTATCGAAAATATACATAGAGTAGATTTGAATCCAATTGAAAGGGCAAAAGCATATCGTGAATATCTTAATGCTTTTTCATTAACACAGGTACAAGCCGCAGAAAGGCTGGGGGAAGACAGGTCTGTTATTGCTAACTACTTGAGAATACTGGACTTACCTCAGGAAATAAAGCAGATGTTAATAGATGGTCAGTTGAGTATGGGGCATGCAAGAGCAATTCTCGCGTTACCAACAGACGATCTAAGAAGAAAACTTGCAAACAGAGCTATGGCAGGGCGTCTGAGTGTTAGAGAAGTAGAAAAATTAGTAAAAAGATATCTTACAAATACGGGACAGGAAAAAAATAATACCCGCATAAAAGCTTCTCATATATTAGATATGGAGAAAAAGCTATCAAGTCAGTTATCTACAAAAGTAAATATCGAAACAAAGAAAAATGGTCAAAAAGGAAAGATTGTCATAGAGTTTTATTCCCTAGATGAATTTGATGGAATCCTTGAAAGACTTGGACTTGAATGCGGCGAACAAATATAAATTATCGTTAAAAAAATATTTAGGAAAAAAATCAAAATATAGTATAATAAAGCGTAGTATCAGTATTAAAAACTAAGTTTTTTCAAAAATTTAATTAAAAAATATTCGGGAGGACATATCGTGAATAAGCGTTTTATATTAACGAGTGTGTTTGTATTTGCATTAGTGGTGACTTCAAATTCTATTTTCGGACAAAATGATCCGCTTCCTACTTTAGTTCAATTTGTCGCGGAAGGTTCAGCAGATGATATAAATGATATATTATCAAATAACAACGATATCAATGCTAAAATCAATGAATTAGGTTGG
>CAZMPL010000066.1:0-13282 GCA_964567805.1 uncultured Pirellulales bacterium
TTTTTGGCTTCTCTTATTACTGAACTCTGTTTGGGATATTTTGCGATAAGTTCTTTGAATTGTTCCGCCGCTTTTTCTGTGTCACCTTTTTTCATGTAGCACAACCCGATTCTATAGGATGCTTGTGCTGCGGCCTGTTCCATCTGTTCCGATGCCGTAATTACCTGCTGATAGATTTTTATCGCCTCGTCGAGATTGCCTTCGACTTCCTCCGCGTACAAACCTTCCTGGAGCAGAACGCTGGCCGGCCTGGTGGAAGACGCGAATGTCGAATGACATAAAAATAATAATACGGAAGCGGCGAATGCCTTACATATCTGCCTTGTGACTTTTAACTGTTCCATAAAATACTCCTTTCGCTATAAAGTACCATAAAAACTCTTTTTTTAATAGGAGTATTTTGCGCTTCAAATGTTACGGTTTTGTTACAGTTTCATCCTAATTTGAATATTTTTTGACAGGATAACTCGTCACGGCGAAGGCTTATGCCGTAGAAGTACTGGATCAAGAGGAAATAATTAATTATGATTTATTGATAACATTCAGAAGGGCCGAGGGTGGATTTTTCAATATTATTATTGAAAAGGAATTGGCGGATGTGGGTGCAAAGGTGACACTTGGCGGCGTAAAGAGGGAGTTTTTGGTAGCCGATACTTTCTGCTTTTTCGAGTAGGCCGTATGGGCCGGAATTGAACAGGGTGTTTATTATTTCGTTGTTTTCTGGTTTGAAGTTTTTCCAGATTTGTTCCAATGAAGATTGATTACTATTACTTTGGGTGGCAGCCCCAATCGCAGCTTGGGGATGGTTTTGATAGAGTTTATCTACAGCGATAGTGCGCAAACATGGCGAGCCATCCCACCCATTGTTGGTTGAAATATTTCCGAAGATTATGCCGCTGCATGTGCCGCTGAAAACGTTACCGAATGGGTCGATATGTACGCCTTTTGCGCCGAGAAAACTTTGTTTGCAATTTCTTCCTGAGAAATATTCCGCTGGTTTTGCAGCAACTGCTTCGGCGAGTTTGCCTGAGGCTCTGCCATTGTAGCGGCAGGGGAATTCTTCGTTCGCTTTTATATATGCTTCCATACGAGCGGAAGCAGAGATGTTCTTCATGTCAATCGTACTATCGAGATATTTTTCCCAGCGAATTTGTACTCGCTCGGTTCCTAATATTTTTATCGCGATAGCCGCGAGTCTTCGTACTAATTCGATATCGACATATTCCTGGTGGAACGGGTCCACGCTGACTTTTAATTTGTTCATTCCAAGTTCGTCGAGTCTCTTTATGCGGCTGCGAGTGACTTTGTCATCGATTGCCCAGAATCCGTTTGTTTCGATTAAATCGACTTTGCCCATTTTTTGTTTTTGAGCTTCAATGAGAATTTGTTCGAGATGCTCCCAATATAAAAACGCTTCGCCGCCGGTCAGGTGTATTTTCGCGTTTTCTCCAGCGAGGTTTTTAATGGATTGCCATGCTCCGATAGCCATATCGACCGGCATGAGTCCGCCTTTTTCGGGAGAGCAATGGTAATAGCAGAACTCGCACGAACAATTGCATTTGTAAGTCAGCATAAGTCCGGCGTTACTCCACAACTTGAACTTCGGCTCATTGCGGCTTAATGTTTTGTTGTAAGCATTTTCATGCAGCTCAGTCATTTTTATATTGTCCCTGTGTCCTTCGTTTCTCGTCCTTCGCGTTTTTTCAGATGAATCTGAATGACTGTAATATCCGCAGGAGTTATGCCGCTGATACGCGATGCCTGGCCGAGCGTGGCGGGTCTGAATGCGGTGAGTCTTTCCCTTGCTTCGTAGCGTAAATGTGAGATTGTATTGTAATCCAAATCGTCGGGAATATTTCTGGTCTCTAAATTCTTCATACTCGACGCGAGCCGTTCCTGCTTTCCAAGATAGCCTTCGTATTTCGCGTCTATGATAACGGACTGAATCACTTCATCTCGCAAATTCATTGCCCTGATGTTTTCATCTTCATGCAATTTATCTGTAAGAGTACTATGCGGCTTGCGAAGAATGTCCCATAGGCTTTCTCCTCCTGTGCGGGTACTCCTTAGATAATTCTTAAGCATTTCTATCTGTTCGAGCTTGTTTTGAAATCTTGACCACCTGTCACTATCTACAAGCCCGACAGATTTTCCAGCTTCTGTTAATCTTCTATCTGCGTTGTCCGCTCTGAGCAGCAACCTGTATTCGGCACGTGATGTAAACATGCGGTACGGCTCATTTATTCCTTTGGTGAGCAGGTCGTCTATCATTACCCCAATATACGCCATGTCCCTGTTGAGAATGAGGGGTTCTTTGCTCTGCAATTTTCTCGCCGCGTTTATACCGGCTAAGATTCCCTGTCCCGCGGCTTCTTCATAGCCGCTTGTGCCGTTAACCTGACCAGCCAGGAAAAGACCGGAAATCTTTTTTGTTTCCATGTTGGATTTCAACTGAACAGGGGGACAATAATCGTATTCGATTGCATAGCCGTAATGAACGATACGAGCGTTTTCTGTGCCCGGGAGAAGTCTCAGGATATGTTCCTGCACATCTTTGGGTAGTGACGTACTGATTCCGTTACAGTAGATTGTTGTTTGCTCTGTATCTTCCGGTTCGAGAAAAATCTGATGCCTGTCTTTGTCAGAAAAACGAATTATCTTTGTTTCTATACTGGGACAATAGCGAGGCCCGGTCGATTTAATCTGGCCTGTATAGAGCGGTGCCTGGAACAAATTGTCACGTATGATTTTATGAATCTGTTCGTTTGTATAAGTTATCCAGCATGGAATTTGCCGCTGCGTGATTTTTTCATTCATAAATGAAAAAGGCATAGGATTTTCATCGCCGTTTTGAATTTCTATTTTATCATAATCGATTGTTGATGCGTCAAGTCTTGCAGGCGTACCGGTTTTTAATCTTCCAAGTTCCAGTCCGATTTTTATTAAGCTTTCTGAAAGTTCGTTCGAAGCAGGCTCATCGAGTCGGCCTCCCGGAAATTGATGTGTGCCGATGTGCATTATGCCGCGAAGAAATGTACCGGCGGTAAGGATGACAGCAGGGGTGTTATAGGTGATTCCGTTACTGCATTTGACCGCGCGAACGATATTATTTTCGGTAATTATTTCGGTCGCCATTGTTTCGACAATAGTTAAGTTTGGTGTTTGTTCGAGCATTGCGCGTACGAAATCTTTGTATTTGTATTTATCCGCTTGTGCGCGAGGTGCCTGTACGGCCGGACCCTTCGAGCGGTTGAGCATACGGAACTGTATTCCGGTAGCGTCTGTCGCGAGCCCCATCAGGCCGCCGAGAGCATCTACTTCGCGGGCAATTTGTCCTTTTGCGAGGCCGCCGATTGCCGGATTGCAGCTCATTTTTGCGATAGTGTCTTTACTGATAGTGATAAGGCAAGTATTCGCACCGATTTTCGCCGCTGCGTGCGCAGCTTCAGCGCCGGCGTGGCCGCCGCCTATTACGATACAATCAAATTCAGTGTTTTTAATTAAATTTGGCATGTATATAGTATATCGGATTGCGCATATTTATCAATCCCGTGTATTGTGATGCAAAACATCCGTTAAATCTTTGATGTAACAGGTATGCGTCTTTATCTTCAGGTGAAAATAATCCAATATGTCGAGCGAACATTTTGAAATATGTCGTAATCGCAATAGAAAAATCGGGCTGAATTTACTGAAAGATACATATGTTACCATATATCTTTTTTTCGAACCGGACAATATGTTAATAAACTGTTTTAATTTATTACAGAAATTTATCAGGATTTAACCAGCTGGTTTTCATATAGATTTCGATACAACTGGCAATTTTTGATTAGTTCATTATGCTGGCCGTAGCCTGCAATTTGTCCCTGGCTTAAAACGACAATAACGTCCGCAGAAATTACAGTACTGAACCTGTGGGCGATAATAATACTTGTCCTGTTGTGCATTACTTCTTCGAGTGCTTTGTGAATTTTCGCTTCACTTTCAGCGTCAACCTGGCTTGTCGCTTCGTCAAAAATCAGGATGGCTGGGTTTTTCAGAATAGCTCTCGCGATAATAATTCTCTGAAGCTGTCCGCCGCTCAAGCCTGAACCGTCTTCGCCGATGATTGTATCGTAACCATCCGGCAAAGGAGCAATAAATTCATGCGCGAAGGAACGTTTAGCCGCTTCGATAATTTCTTCTTTTGTTGCATCAGGTTTTCCGTAAGCGATATTTGCAGCAATAGTATCGTTGAATGTCACTACATTTTGAGTAACCATTCCAATCTGATTTCTCAGACTGTAGAAAGTTGCATCGCGAATGTCCCGGCCATCAATTAAAACCTGTCCGGAATCAGGATCATAGAATCTCGGAATAAGATTTGCGAGCGTGGTTTTGCCAGAGCCGTTCGATCCGACAAGAGCCAAGTTATGTCCGGCTTGTATAGTCAGGTTAATATGCTTAAGAGTCTGTGCGGTTGTACCAGGATAAGAAAAAGATACATCTTTGAATTCAATTGTATTTTTCAGTACAGGGATAGTGATTGCGTCAGGTTTTTCATGTTCGATAGCAGCGTCCATTACATCGAAAACTCTTTCGGCGGCGGCGTTTGCTTCCTGAATTTTGTTCCAGACATCACTTGTTTTGCGTGCAGATTCGGCGGCTACACCAAGCAAAATCAGCAAGCCAAAGAATTCTTCCGGGCTGTCCATTTTTCCATAATTAATCCAGTACGCTCCTGTAATAATAGCCGCAGCTCCGGCTGCCATTCCGAGAACTTCCATAACAGGAGTAGTAGCCGCTTCTATCTTGGACATTTTCAATGAATGTTTTAGAAAACGGTCATTGATTGATTTGAACCTTTCATTTTCGTAATCGTGCCTGTTGTAGACCTTGACGACTCTCAGTCCAACCATTGTTTCCTGGAGTTTCGCGAGCATTTGCGAGCCGGCCATAAGAGTTTTCCTGGTCGATCTTTTCATTTTTTTGCCGAATATCGCAACGATTCCAAAAACGAACGGGCCACCTAACATAAAAATTAAAGTCAGTTTCCAGTTCAGCCAAAAAGCGAATACAACAGTGAAAATGGCGTTTAACGGTTCTCTCAAAGCCTTACCGAGCATGAGTTTGATAGCTCTTCCCATAAGGTCACTATCGCGAATAATCCTGCTTACGGTATCGCTTGGCCGTTCTTTTGCGAAATAACCTACCGGCATTTGGAGTGCGTGAGCAAAAGTATCCTCACGGAGTTTATTGACGGCTTTCTGTACGATTTTTTGCGATACGTATTCCTGGACGTACTTTGCCGCACAGCGAATGAATGTAATGATTCCGATTCCGAGAATAAACACGACAACAGCTCTTGTTTTATTTTTCGGAGTCATTTCTCTGGGAATATAACTCAGCAATTTTTCAGCGAAGTCTGCAAACCATGGTTTTTTGCCTGAATTTAATGTGATTGTTTTAACATTGAGCACATCTTCAGAGGTTCTTACAGAAAGTTCGAGATTTGTATCGGGAGGAGCGGCCGCGAGTATTCGGAGCATTTCATTTCTGGATATTTCATTGACGTCCGGGGTATCCTGCAATCCTCTGACATCAATTATCATATCTTCAGCATTTAGACCTGCTTTTTTGGCAATACTCTTCTTGTCTTTATCAACTCCGATAATAGAGAGGTATTTAGCCGACTGAGTCGTATAATCGGGTGTTGAAAAAGTCATGCCGTATCGTTCTGATACGATTTTTCTTTCCACCCAGCCGTGGACACCCTCGTTACCCATCATAAGTTTCAATAACGGAATAATTGAAATAAAACTCATGGATAGGAAGGTTGCTATAACTAATGCGCTGGCAACAACCAGTATAATATCAGGCCATTGAGGCCATACATATTTGAATATTCGATTTATATGTTTCATATGCGCAGTAAAGTACCAGAGATAATGATTTTGGTCAAGCTTAAAGACGCCGGACATAATAATGCGTTATTGACTATTATATTTATTTCTGATATTGTCCTTGTTTTTCCCGGCGCGGAACTGTTTTAAGCCGGAATATGAAAGGAATGATATGATAATTAACACTTTGGTAATCGGGGATTTTGAAACAAATTGCTATTGCCTGCGTTCTGATGAAAATTCACAGGAATGTTTGCTTATTGATACAGGTCTTGACGAAACTGAAATAGTAAATATTTTTGACGAAAATCAGATTACGCCGCTTGCTGTTGTTTTCACTCACGGCCATATCGACCATATTGCTGGTATAAATGCGTTGCGAGAGAAATTTCCGGATATTAAAGTTTATATTCATTCGCTCGATGCAATATCACTTGAGGACCCGATGAGTAATTTATCATTTATGACTGGCGGTTCATTCAAAGCCAAACCTGCGGAGAACATTGTCGAAGAAGGGGACTTTATCGAGCATGCCGGTATTAAATTGCAGGTCCTTCATACTCCGGGACATACACCCGGCGGAATAAGTTTATATTCCAAAGAAGAGCGCGTTGTTTTTTCAGGTGATGCGCTTTTCGCGGATTCAGTTGGGAGAACTGATTTTCCAGGAGGCAATACGATTCAGCTTATTGAAGGTATTAAGGAAAAACTTTTAACTTTACCAGAAGAAACGAAAGTCTTCCCCGGTCACGGCCCATCAACTACGATCTCAAGAGAAAAGAAATATAACCAGTACCTGATGTGATTGATGAACAATTTTGAGATTTTATTCACACTATACTCCAGATAATCTTTTGATATTTGTAACTTTTATCTTTCTATTATCAGGTCGGGAAGAGTTTTTTGCAGGTCATCAATCTGCTTGTTTGTGACCAATATGCAATTATTCAGGTCGAGCCATAGTAAATCTTTCAAATCCCATAAAGGTGTAAGGTCTGAAACTTTTGTATCCTGAAGATTAAGTAGTATAAGATTTGTCTTGTCTCGTAAAGGTTCGATATTGGAGACATTAGTAAAGTTAAGTTCGAGACTTAAAAGGTTTGATGCATTCTTAATAGGTGAAATATCTGAAACATGAGTTCCGGAGAGTTTCAATTCCAAAAGATTTATCAAATTCTTTAGCGGCTTAATATCATTAATATCTGTCGCGATAAGTTCAAGTTTGAACATATCTGTTAAATTCTGAAGAGGTTTCAAATCTGTAATCTTAGTATGATTAAGATATAGCTCCTGTAGATTTACAAGTTCCTTTATCGGCTCAAGATTATTTACATCAGTTTTATTTAGGTTAAGTATTTGCAGATTAGAAATATTTCGTATTACTTCAATATTACTAATTTCGGTATTTTCGAGATCAAGCATATGCAGTTTTTTTAGCCCGCGTAAAGGTTTAAGCCCGGATATTTTGGCTCCTCTCAAATATAGTGTATGAAGGTTGGGTAGTTTCTCTATTGGTTTTAAATCGGTGATTTTCATCTTTGCCAGATTAAGCGTGTGCATTTTTTTTAGAGATGAAAGAGGTTTGTAACTTTTAACGGGAACAGAATTTATAGCAAGAGATTGAAGGTTTCGAAGTTTGCGCAAAGGCTCTAAATCCAATATACTTTTTTCGTTGAGTTTCATAATATTATATTTAGCCAAAAACTTCATCCATTTCGGGTAGTTACGCGGAGTGACCTTAATTCCATTAAGAAATAAATACTCAAGATTAGTAAATTTGCCGAGTAGCCTGATATCTGAAATCTTTCCGTAAGAAAGTATAATAATTTTAACTTTCGCAAAATCCTCATCCGTCAAATTCTGAGGCCTTTTATTACGAAACGATATGGCAGCCGCTTCACGGATAACTTTTTCGCTTGCTGGTTCTGATTGTGATCCCCATGCCAAATCAGAATAAATATAACCTGAAAAGATAAACAGCAAGAGAATAATAATTGCAAATGTATATTTATTCTCGGATAGCTTGTTTAAAAGTTTCTTTGCCATAAATGCTCAAAATATATTGGTCAGGTCTATTTCTGTTGTATTTTGTATAAATTTACACGTAGCTCAATATTTAAAATAACATGCCGCTATATTAAAAGACGCTGAATTTTAAATATCATTGCATAAATATTAAAAATATTCCAAAAAAAAGTTAAATACTGTATTTATGCTCTAAAATCGATATAATCATAAATTAGACAGGGTATTAGTAACCGAATACGGTGGATTGCATTGCGAGTTTTTGAGGTAATTGGTATGAAAGCAAAATATAAGAAAATTATAGCAATCACTTCGATTACAATTATGATTTTACTGATAGCAGGTTTCTTTATGTTGCTGGAATATTTTAAGTACAGCCTATTAGCCACTCGTATGACAAAAATATATACTAATGAATCCAATTCTCGCTGTGCAGTAGTATTTAGTTATGGGGCGCTTCAAGGTTATACACTATACGTGGGAGTTGTCGATGAGAGCAAATCCGGACCTAACCTGACAATATTAGGACCAGTCTATTACAATGATATACCGTTAAAATTAGAAAGTGTTGTAATATCATCTGATGGTTCAGTAGTCGCCGCTAAATCAAATTTTTATTTCGGGCAAAAGGATACTTCATATTGGCTTGCATATGATTTTAAAAACTCAATTTGTTATGGCGAAGACTGGTCAAATATAAGCAGGGATCCGAAACTGATAAAAACAAGAGGAAGGGCTATCTCTGAACTTCTCCAATCAAGGGGAGGAATCGCAAAGGAATTCAGTAAAGATGATCTTTCGTTAGATTATGAGGATAAATTATCGTATTTCGAATGGAAGCGGTGGGAAAAACAAGTTGATAAAGCAAGAATAAATTGCCAACCGTGGAAGCCATCTGATGCTAATATGCTTTCCAACTAAATAAGTTGTCATTCTGAGTGTGCCGTAAGCTATCCCTAAGGGAAAACGAAGAATCTCTCGTATAGTGCCAGAAATGGTGCGTTATCACACACCCTACATTTGGTGACAAACGCAATTACATGCTTTAATCAACTTCCGGTTTATTAATTTCGAGCACTTCCAGGTTGCGTGTGCCGCGAGGTAAATCCACTGAAATCTTATCGCCAATAATGCTTCCGAGTATAGCGCTTCCAATCGGGGAATGAATCGAAATACTTCCAGTTTCGAAATCTGCGTCATCGGGGCCGAGTAACTGGTATTTTATTTTCTTTTTGGTATCCAAATCCAGCAATGTAATAACTGTGCCGAAATTCGCTTTATCGGTTTCCACTTTCGTGCAATCAATAATTTCGGCGCGATTTAGCCTGCCTTTTAACTCGCCGATTCGACCGACAATATGTCCCTGTCGTTCGCGGCCGTAAATATATGCGCCATTTTCCTTTAAGTCGCCTAATTCACGCGCCTCTGCGACGTTTTTCATAACATCAGGAAGCTCAACTGTTTCGAGATGTTTCAATTCCTGCATAAGTTTGTTATAGCCGGTTCTCGACATTGGTTCAAGTTTGCGTAACAAAATACACTCCTGTAAATAAAAGTATAAACAAAATTTGATCAATTTACATATGTTTATGCAAATCTGCCCAACGGCGGGGGAATTATACATGATTTCAAAGCTTTTGAAAACCTTCTTTTTGATAAAAAATGAAAAGTTGAATAGTAATTCAGGAAATTAAAGTCAATTCTATTGTTTTAGTAACATTATTTACTCAAGATTTACGGTTTGGACTCCGGGTGCTTCTATGCCGCGACGCTGGAGGAGTGAACCCTCAAGCCCGAAAAGCGAAACTAAAGATTCAAGGTAATTTACCTTTGCCTGAATCTCAGCTATCTGGCTTGCGACAAGGTCACGCTGAGCCTGTGCAACGAGCAAAGATGTTGACCTTCCTACGCTGAACTTTTCGTTTTCAACTCTGAGTTTTTCTTCCTGCAAATTCCTGGTTGCCGTTGTTGCGGTAATCTGCTCGCGGGCGCTTGTGACTTCGATATATGCCGAGCGAATATCAACCTGAGCAAGCTGGACAAGATTGCCGAAGGCTTTAAGCATCTGCTGCTTGCTAAGAACTGCACGAGTATGTCTGGCTTCTGCGCTCTTATTTGAGATAGGATATTGAAATGTCAAACCAAATTGCGCATCGTAACTATCCTCATCCATATTAGACATTGCCTTATCAAACGTACTTGCATATCCTGATTTGCCGTAATTTATAAAAGCATCCAGTCTGGGTAATAAGCCGTTTTTCGTTTTTACGACTTCAAGTTCATTTCGTCTTATCTGCAGGCGGGCTTCATTCAAATCCGGACGCATCTTCATTGCGACTTTAACATGCTGCTCGACATCATCAAGAGCTATCTCAGGAAGGGCGGTCTGATATTGCAGATTAATATCCATGTTCCAGTCTATCTCATCCGAAGGATTAAGAAGGACAAGCAGGCTCAGACGTTTTTTCGATAGTTCGCTTCTTGCGTTAATGAGGTTCTCACGGCGTAATGCAACTTCCGCCTGGGCAGCCGCGAGTTCTGTTTCGGCAAGCGTACCAATATTAATTCGCTCCTGGATTTGGTTCATCTGCTGTTGAGCAAGCTCAAGCGAGTTAGTATAAATTTCGATTTGTTTCTGAGCGAGAGCATAATTCCAGAAGCTGATTTCGACCTGTTCCAAAAGAACTTCGGAAAAGCCGCGTAGCTCGTATTCTGAAATAAGTGTGTCAAGGCTCGCCTGATGTACCCGTGCCATATTCGCCCGCACATCAAGTCCCTGAAGAAGAGCCTGTGTTACTGTTATTCCGAGGCGGTTTGAAATAAATGTGTCACTATAAAGAGATGAATCAGTGTAACTCGAACTGCCTTCAAGAGCCACATTTGTGCCTGAAGAGAAGTATTTGTCAAGTGAAACAGTGCCGTTTATTGTATCTGCTATCTGGCTTTCTGTGCTGGAACCAGCTCGTGAAAGTCTATCCGCGACAGTTCTTCTTTGTGATACGTCACCGCCGAGAACAGGATCAAAAACAGATCGCTCTTCTTGTTCGTAAGTGCTTCTGATTTCCGGATTCATTTTTTGGACAATAAGCGAGCGATTGTTTTCCATAGCCATGAGAATTGTCTGCTCGATATTTATTGTTAATAAATTCTTTGGTGGTTCATTGCTATCCGCATGGATTGATGCAGTGAAAATAAGAACTAATAAAGCGAAAATAATATTTTTCGAAAACATTTATATTTCCTTGATTACATTTGAGAAAAACTGCGTCGTTCGAAAATAGAATAAACAACAGGTACGAATACGAGCGTAATAAAAGTCGAACTAAGCAATCCGCCGATTACTACTCTTGCCATAGGGGCTTGTGCTTCGCCGCCTTCTCCCAATCCCAACGCAAGCGGGACAAGGCCGAAAATAGTAGTAGTAGCGGTCATTAGAATCGGGCGAAGTCTTCTTCTTCCTGCTTCTTCGATAGCTTCACGTAACGGCATGGAATCTCTTCTTCTGAGAAGGTTTGTATGATCGACGAGAAGAATCGCGTTATTTACCACGATACCGCCAAGCATAATACTGCCAATAAACGATTGGATATTGAAAGTCGTTCCAGTAAAGAAGAGCATAAGTATTACTCCAATCGCCGCTAATGGAACGGAGAACATAACTACAAACGGGTCTCGTAAAGATTCGTACTGGCAAGCCATGACCATATAAACAAGAATGAGAGCGAGTATGCAGCTTGTTAAAAGTTCAACGAAGGATTTCTGCTGCTCTTCATAATCACCACCGATGGCTATGTTGAAGTTGTTAGGTACTGGAATTGTCGCGAGAAGTTTTTGTATATCAGCGAGTACGGCACTCATTGACCTTTCGCCCGGTTCTGCGGTAACAGTAACAATACGTTCCTGGTCGAGACGCTCAATTAATACCGGGCCGCTCTGAGGAGCAACTTTAACCACGTTTTTCAGTACAACAGGCTGATTTTCAGAATTTACCAGAGTAAGGTCGAGAATATCATCCAGGTTCATTTGCTCTGCGTCTTCGAGCTTGACGAGGATTGAATATTCATCTCCTTCCTGCCTGTAATAACCTGCTGTTGTTCCGGAAAGAATTGTTTGAAGTGCGTTTGCAATTCTGGAAACAGACAAATTCATATCAGCGGCTTTTTGGCGGTCGATAAGAATCAGTTCTTCCGGGCTTCCTGATTCACGGCTGATTCGTGTATCAGTGACACCATCGACAGACGCGATGAGTTTTCTTACCTGTTCAGCAAGAGCATCCGCTGTTGTGAGGTCATGGCCTCGAATTTCAATTTGAATTCTATCACTGCCGCTTGTTCCCATTCGGAGCATGAACATTCCCTGACCTGCTCGTGTTCTGATGGTAACGCCCGGGAGATTGACTAATTTTTTCCTGAGGTCAGCCGCTATCTGTTCACTTGACCTGTTGCGTTGTGATTGCGGTTTTAACGAGATTCTGAGTTCGCCTGTATGTCCGCCGCCGCCTCTATATCCACCACCACCGGCGTTTGCAACTATATTCTGCATTTCAGGTACAGACGCTGTTACAATCTCTTCGATTTCTTTCATTTTTTCATCCATGATGTCCAAACGAGTACCAACCTGCATTTCCACGTCAACGCGGACTTCGCCTTCATCTGAACTTGGCATTAATTCAGCACCTACAAAAGGGATAAGCAATAAACTGCCGCCAAGCATGAGAACCGCAATAATCACAACTGCAAAACGATGATTCAAAGATACATGTAATATTGCTTTATAATTGTCTTCCAGATGTTTGAAAAATAATCCTGTTGTGTCGTAAATTTTGCGTCTCAAAGTTTTTTTGCCGGTATCATCTTTTGTAATTCGAGGAAGAATTTTTTCCGAAAGCATGGGGATAAGAGTTAATGCCGCTATCAAAGAGCAAAGCAATGAGAAAGCAACAACAATAGAAAGCTGCTTAAACATAATACCTGACATACCACGCATGAAAACCAGCGGCAAAAAGACTGCCAGAGTTGTTAATGTGCTCGCGATAACGGCGGCGGTGACTTCTTCTGTACCTTCAATCGCGGCTTTCTTCAACTCGACACCTTCTTCTCGCATACGAAATATATTTTCAAGTACTACGATAGCGTTATCGACGAGCATGCCGATTCCAAGTGCAAGTCCGCCAAGAGTCATTATATTCAACGTATATCCGCCAAAATACAATAGCATAAAAGTCGCAATGATAGAAACTGGTATTGCGGTCGCGATAATTATCGTACTTCTTATATTACGAAGGAACACAAGCAGCACAACAACTGCCAGAAGACCTCCGTAAAAAGCGGAAGAACCGACGTTGTTTATGGATCTTTCGATATAATCCGAAG
>CAZMPL010000067.1:0-1303 GCA_964567805.1 uncultured Pirellulales bacterium
GGTGGCTCATATACTGGATACGGTCAAACAACGGTAACGCTAACCACAGAATGGGTAGAGTATTCTACTACAACTCCTGTTTTCAACAACGCAGTAGCGACAGCGGATGTTTCTATATGGTTAGGCATGCAGGCCGGTACCATATATATTGATCACGTAAGATTCTATGAAGGCTGTTATCAGCAGGAGAAGTGAAGTATCTATTCACAAAAGCAGACATTATCGTTCTGAAGTAATTAGAAACGGTAATACAGAAGATTAACAAAAGATAAGGGTCTATACTTCGGTATAGGCCCTTTTTATTTTGTCTTCATATTATTGAAACTGTATAATCTTGTTGAAATGTTCGAATATATTACAGACAAAGATATTTATGAAAAGGTTATTTGCGACAAAGTAATTACAACTCGCAAATTTCTTTGGATTGCTACTTCTGACCTGAAGGATCTCTACGTAAAGAAAAGAAGCAAAATGGTACCATTTCTTGAGATCCTATCCGACCTGGTTGATGAGCATGTAGAAATAAGATTACTCCACGCAAAGGAACCCGGCCCTGCTTTCAGAAAAGATTTCGACAAGTATTCTAATTTAATAAGCGGCATGGAACGAATTCTATGCCCAAGAGTTCACCTTAAAACAGTTATTATTGACGGCTCTTTCGCTTATGCAGGAAGCGCCAATCTTACCGGAGCAGGTATGGGGGCAAAAAGCGAAAACAAAAGAAATTTCGAATCCGGCTTTATAACTGATGATAAAAAAACCATTGATAAAATCATGGAGCAATTCGATAGCATTTGGAGAGGTACTCATTGCAAAAAGTGCATGAGAAAAAATTACTGCTCCGACTACATGGATATGTAAGCCGCCTTTTTAAAAAATCGCTTCATTTTCAGTTCACAATAATAAAGAAAAAAAGTGGATTTCTTTGTCATATTATTATAGAATCCTGATTAATTATTATTTATGAAGTTGTTTCACATCACAATAAATTGAATTTGATAAAAATATCAGGTTTTAAGGAGTAATGAAATGACAAAACAAATCCCTTCTCATGTTCGAATTTCCACTTTATTAATTGTAATTTGCCTCGGTATTATGTTAGCATCCTGCGGAACCATGTCAGGACAAACTCAGTCAAAATCAAAATCTCTTATGGACTTTGACGCTCAGGCAAAAGAGATTCTCGCGCAAATGACACTCGATGAAAAAATCGGCCAGATGATTCAATCCGAGTATGTTGGTATGCGGGATAAAAACGATATCCAGAAATACTTTCTCGGTTCTGTTTTGATGGGAGGCGACT
>CAZMPL010000067.1:1313-1939 GCA_964567805.1 uncultured Pirellulales bacterium
TAACGGTCTTATACCATGGACAGACGTATATGATGAAGTTCAGACTATTGCAATGAAAACACGTCTCGGTATTCCTGTTATATACGGCGTTGATGCCGTTCACGGCCATAGCAATGTAATCGGGGCTGTAATTTTCCCGCACAATGTTGGTCTTGGCTGTACAAATGATCCCGAGATTGTCCAGGAAGTCGGTCGAATCACAGCTATTGAAATGCAGGCAACCGGAATGAACTGGACATTCGCTCCTTGTGTCACTGTAGTTCGTGACGAGCGATGGGGAAGAACTTACGAAGGTTTTTCAGAAGATCCGCAAATTTCATCTATCCTCGGTGCCGCTTCTGTTCGCGGCTTGCAGGGTAATGACCTTAGCAATCCTCTTTCTGTAGCAGCTTGTGCAAAACATTACATCGCCGACGGTGGTACAACCGCCGTAGTTTCACAGGGAAGAGGTGGAGCTGGCTTTGGCGGTTTCAATTTCGGTGGAGCAGCTATTACAACACGTGGCGGAACAAGAGTGACACTGAACGCTGGAAATTGTGAATTCGACGAAGAAACTCTTCGCAAGATTCATCTGCCTCCGTATAAGGCTTGTATCGATGCGGGTGCAGTGACAATTATGCCTTCAT
>CAZMPL010000067.1:1949-11813 GCA_964567805.1 uncultured Pirellulales bacterium
CACTCGAAACCGCAGGGGCTGGGATCAGGGCGATACGCAGTGCGACGAAGAGACTTTCCGAAGCATTCACCTGTTCCCCTATCAGGACGCGATTAATGCGGGTGCGCTCACGATTATGCCTTCATACAGCAGCTGGAACGGCACAAAATGCTCCGCCAGCAAGTTTCTTCTGACTGATTTGCTTAAAGGAGAACTGGGTTTCCAGGGATTCCTGGTTTCAGATTATAACGCGATAGACCAGCTTACAAGAAATTTTAAAGAAGCAGTCGCAATATCGATAAACGCCGGCATGGATATGGCAATGGAACCGACGAGATACGCGGAATTTTTCACTACTCTGAAACAACTCGTCGAAGAAGGTACTGTACCTATGTCACGTATTGACGATGCAGTGACACGAATTCTCAGGGTTAAAATTGCTATGGGGCTTCTTGATAAGAACCGTTCTCATCTGGCCGATAGAAAACTTCATGAAAAATTCGGCTCGAAGGAACATCGTGAAGTAGCTCGCAAAGCAGTTCGTGAATCGCTCGTCCTGCTTCAGAATAATAACAAAGTTCTTCCTGTCGCTAAAACAACAAAGAAAATTCTCGTTGCAGGTGTAAATGGCGACAATATCGGCAATCAGTGCGGCGGCTGGACAATCAAATGGCAGGGACAAAGCGGTAATGTCACAACAGGCGGAACCACAATGCTTCAGGCAATCAAAAACACAGTTTCTTCCGATACTGAAGTCACTTACTCGATAGACGGCTCAGGTGCGGCCGGCTCTGATGTCGCATTCGTCTTTGTCGGAGAAGAAAAACCATACGCAGAAGGTTCGGGCGATAACGGTGACCTTTCGTTAAGCGCGCAGCAGGTCGAAATGATTAATACAATCAAGAGCGCAGGCGTACCTGTTGTCGCGGTTATTGTCTCCGGACGACCGATGATTATCGGTGACATCCTCAATAAAGCTGATGCAATCATCGCGGCATGGCTCCCCGGAACAGAAGGTCAGGGCGTAGCTGATGTACTCTTCGGAGATTACAAACCGACAGGAAAACTTTCTTTCACATGGCCAAAATCAATGGATCAGCTTCCAATTAACGTTGGCGATAGCAATTATGATCCGCTTTATAAATATGGTTTCGGATTGAGTTATTAATTATAAACCACAGTTCGACCATCGAGTATTATGCTGAAAAAAATACTTGATTTTTATACTAAATATTTCGCGATATGGGTGGTTATATGCGGCATAATCGCATACATCCACCCATCTATTTTCACTACGATAGAAGCAAAAACTACATGGTTCTTCGCGGTAACAATCGAGCAATTATTGCCAAAAGCACTCCATCTTGGCAAAGGAAGAGAATGGTTTTTTGCTCTGACAATGTTTGGAATCGGCGCAATTCTGCAAATTGATGATTTCAAGAACATCGCGCGCACTCCTTTAATTGTATTAATCGGTTCGGCTGCACAGTTTACAATTATGCCGTTCGGAGCGTTTTTTCTGACAAAGCTTTTCCATCTTCCATCTGAAATCGCGGTCGGCTTGATAATCACTGGTGCAGCACCGGGCGCGATGGCAAGTAACGTTATGAGCTATATCGCCAAAGCAGATACGGCCTACTCCGTCTCACTTACTACCGTCTCGACACTTTTATGCCCTCTATTAACACCCGGATTAACTTTACTGCTCGCTGGTTCGATGATGGAAATTCCCTTTTGGAACATGTTTATATATGTTTCAATGACCGTCGTTATTCCATTATTTATCGGATTTGGCGTAAGGTTTCTCCTTGGTAAGAAAATCCAGGCAATTCTGCCCGTTTTTCCGGCAATATCGGTAACTTTCATTATTTTTATATGTTCATATGTAATAGCTGTTAACAAGGAAAGTCTCGCCGCAGTTACGGGTATTATTCTGATTGTCGGCATAATTCTGAATCTTTACGGTATGCTGGGCGGGTATTCAGTCGCGGCCCTGTTTCGCATGAATTCCAGAAGAAAACGCACTCTTACTATTGAAATCGGCATGCAAAATGCCGGTTTAGGCTCTATGCTTGCCCTGGACCATATCGGAAAAGAGGCGGCGATACCAGCGGCAATTTTCGTTTTTATCTGTATTATTACCGCATCCGCATTGGCGGCTGTCTGGCAAAAAATTCCTGTTACAGAACCAGCGGACTGAATAATTAGTATAAGTATCACCACTGTTGCAATGTTTATTATTAATTGTTATAATTTTCCAATTGTATATTTAGTTTGAAAATGGGCAGCAACCAGCAAAACCTTTGTGGAAGCTTGTTTGGCTGCCTTTAATTTTAGAATTGTTTTTCAGGAGCCAGATATGGGTTGTAATTTAGCTATAGCCGGTGTTACCGGAGCAGTCGGACAGGAATTTTTAAGTATTCTCGAAGAACGCAATTTCCCCTTTGATTCAATAAAAATGCTTGCGAGCAGCAGGTCAAAAGGTAAGAAAATCGAATTCAAAGGCAAGACATACATAGTTGAAGAAATGACCAAAAACAGCTTTAAAGGCGTGGATATCGCTTTATTCAGCGCAGGTGCATCACGAAGCAAAGAGTTCGGCCCGGCCGCAGTTGCAGCAGGAGCAATCGTAGTAGATAACTCATCTGCTTTCAGAATGGACGCTGGTATTCCGCTGGTTATACCTGAAATTAATCCTCAGGAAATAGCCAAAAATAAAGGTATAATCGCCAATCCAAACTGCTCGACAATTATTGGTATAGTTCCGGTCTGGCCGTTACATAAGGCAAATCCTGTAAAAAGAATGGTAGTAAGCACTTATCAGGCCGCAAGTGGTGCCGGACAATCTGCTATGATTGAGCTTGAAGAACAGTCACGAGAAATATTAGCAGGCAAAAAACCAACCTGCAAAGTGTTCCCATACCAGATAGCATTCAATGTTTTCAGTCATAATTCTTCACTCAAACCAAACGGCTACAACGAAGAAGAAATGAAATTGGTAAATGAAACCAGGAAGATTTTCAATTGCCAGGAAATTCAGATTACCTGCACCTGCATCCGAATACCGGTATTCAGGGCACACAGCGAAAGTATTAACCTGGAATTCACCAAATCAATAACCCCGGACCAGGTAAGAGACTTGCTCAGTACAGCTCCTGGAGTAACTGTTCTTGATGATCGTGAACATAACCGTTTCCCAATGCCGATAGACGCAACCGGAAAAGATGATGTTTTCGTTGGCAGAATTCGTCAGGACGAATCAATACCGGACAATCGCGGCATAAATATCTGGGTTTCAGGTGACCAGATAAGAAAAGGCGCAGCATTGAATGCTGTTCAAATCGCGGAAAAATTGCTTTAATAGCCAATATGGCTATCAGAAAAATAAAATTAACAGTCCAGTATGACGGCAGCAGATACAGCGGCTGGCAAATTCAGCCTGGAAAAAGAACTATCCAGAGTGAACTTGTCGAAGCTGTATCTAATCTCGTTGGCCAGCGAATCCCCGTACACGGCGCGAGCAGAACCGACGCGGGAGTTAGCGCTCTTGGACAGTCAGCGCTTATAGAACTCGTCGATTGTCCCATCCCAACGGAAAATTTTCCAAAAGCAATCAACGGAAAACTCCCCCGCGATATCGTTGTCACCAAGGCGGAAGATGTCCCCAAAAATTTCAACCTGCTCGGCGATGTAAAGAGCAAACTCTATCGCTATACAATTCATACAGGAAAATACAGACCTGTCCTGAAACTGAATCAATGCTGGCACCTGCATCAAAAACTTGATGTAGAAGAAATGAACAAAGCGGCTCAACTGCTCGTGGGCAAAAAAGATTTCAAATCATTCGCGACCGCCGCGGATAAACGGGAAAGCTCCGTCCGTACAATTTTCCGTTGCGATGTTACTTCCGAAGATAAATGGATTTATATTGATGTCGAAGGTGACGGTTTCCTGTATAATATGGTAAGAAACATTGTAGGTACTCTGACAGAAATAGGTAACGGCAGATGGCAAAGCGAAAAGATAACAGAAATTCTCGAAGCAAAAACCAGAACCGCCGCCGGCCGCCTCGCCCCGCCGGAAGGCTTGTGCCTGATATGGATTAAGTACGAATAAAATCAATAATAACTGATTGGATAAGATTTATGCCTCTAAGAATTGAAAAAATCAACCCAACCGGTAAGACTTTTCTTTCGCTTGAAGGTACAATCCTGATAATCAACGAAAGTAACAGGTACGCAAAATCTGAAGTACAGGTTCCTGTTGAAATAATCTCTATATATGAAGATAAGAAATTCAGAGCTAAATATTTAATCTCTGCTCTTTTATCTCTTCTTGTACCAATGTTTTTGGGTGGCATGTCGTATGGCTTACTTTTTAGGTCTTTTGGTTACGACACAAAAGGATTGATTGGAAAAATCCATTCGATTGTATTTTTAGTTTTGTTGTTGGTTGGAATTATACTATTTTTTATTTTTCTGATAAGATTTTTCCTTAGGCGTCGAACAGTATCTCTCGTTATTGCACCGAATAATTTTGTTATCGAATTTTGGAAAGAGCGAAAACAGGGAAAAGAAATCGATGAGCTTTTAAATCAAATAGAGTACAGAAAAACATTTGTCGAAGAATCAATGGTTCAACCTTTACAAAAAAGTGTTGGATTTGGTACACAGAGAACTATGATACCTCAATTGATAGGATACATGGTTTTGCTTTCTTTACCTGCAGAGATTACAAGAAATATAAAACTATTGCCAATTGCTTTAATCCCATTAGTATGGTTCATTTATAATAAAATATTAGAAATACGAAAAGTACCCAAATTATTAAGGCAGGCTATAAAACTTTATTCCAAAGAAGAATGGGACAAAGCTATCAATCTTCTTGAAATTCTTAAGGAGCAATTTCCAGAATATACACCAAGTTATACCTGGTTAATATGGATATACACACGTACGCAACGATATGATGAAGCAATGGAAGTCGTATCGCAATTGCCTGAACAATATACTGATTTAGCTAATAATATAACGGCAGATATCTGGCGATATAAACGTATCAATCAACGACGTATTGAAAAAATACCAGAAATTGATAATATCTAATTTTATTTTGAGAGTTGTAGGGTGGGGTTCTACCCCACCATTTCGATGTATGAATGCAAAGGTGGGGTAGAACCCCACCTCCCTGGGAGCCCGTGGGGCCTACTTTAATTTTGTATTCTTGTTTATGAAAATTGTACATATAATAACTCGTTTGATTCTTGGAGGCGCGCAGGAGAATACACTTATTACATGCAAGCTACTCGCTCAGCGCGGGCACGATGTCACCTTGATAACCGGACCTGCTCTGGGTCCAGAGGGCGAGCTTTTCAACCAGGCAAAAAATCAGGGATATAAAATTGTCGTTGTAGATAAACTCAAACGAGCAATTAATCCGCTTGATGATATTCCGGCTTATTATGAAATTAAAAATATTCTGAAACAATTGCAGCCGGATATTGTTCATACGCATTCGGCCAAAGCCGGAATTTTAGGAAGATTAGCGGCTTATAATCTCAAATCTCAAATCTCAGATATCAAAATTGTTCACGGAATCCACGGCCTTTCTTTCCATCCTTATCAAAGCCAATGGTTGAATAAGCTATATATAGCAATTGAAAAATACACCGGAAGGAAAACGGATTTCTTTATCAGTGTCGCAGACGCGATGACAAACCAGTCGTTAGCTGCTGGGATAGGAAAGCCGGACCAATATGTCACGGCGTATTCCGCTATCGAAGAAGATGCGTATTTAAAACCTTTCCCGGATGAGCAAAAAAAACAGTTCAGACAAAAATATGGAATAGCACAGGATAAAGTCGTACTGGTTACTATCGCCCGCTTATTCATGTTAAAAGGTCACGACTATATTATCGAGTCGGCTAAAACTCTTTCTAAGCAATTCGATAATTGTGTTTGGCTTTTTGTCGGAAACGGAAATCTGTCTGATACTTACAAACAACAGGTAAAAGAACTCGGGCTCGAAGACAGAATCAAATTCACAGGCCTCTTGCCAACCAGTGAAATCCCGCTGGTAATCCAATCTTCGGATATACTCGTTCACTGCTCACTTCGCGAAGGCCTCGCGCGAACCTTGCCGCAGGCAATGCTTGGCGGCATACCGGCCATTTCCTTCGATGTCGATGGCGCAAGAGAAGTTGTAAATGAAAATGCAGGCAGACTCATCGAACCGAAAAATATCGAGCAACTAATAAAAGCCTGCGCAGAACTTATCGAAGATGAAAACCTAAGAAAGCGACTCGGCGCACAAGGCAGAGAATCAGTAACAAAAAAATTCGCCCCCAATACAATGGTCGATACAATTGAAACTGTTTACAAAAAATTATCAAGCTAAGTGTTATTCGTCCTCTGGTTCTGTGACTTCAATCTCAAATCCATGATTCTCTCCCGGAACGAGGGAGATATTTTTGAACAGCACTGTCTGTTTATTGGTATTATTTTGATCAAAAAGAATTTTAAAAGTTGTCCTGGTTTTTGATTTATCGAAACTGGAAGTTTGAATGTTTATAGTATTCGTCAGCCATAAACTCAGGCCGTATCTATCGGTGAAAATAGTTTGATCTGAGCCATTGCTTTCTTCAAATGAAGTTGCAATCCCAAAGTTAGTCGGCCTGTGAGTTATCCTCCAGACAAATTCATAGACCTTGCTATTTGCGTTGGTTTTGTCATATTCTAAATTATTGATATACGGCACATAGTCAACAATAGTTCCATCGGGTCCCCACCATTGTTTTCCCGCGCTCGGATTTTCGCAGATTCCAAGAAATTCGATTTTCATGCCGTTAGCTAAAGTTGTTTGCCATTTCGATTCCGGAATTACAAAAGGATTTTGTATCTGTCTTCCTTTTTCAATCAGCTCGTTATATTTCGATTTAGCTATCTTGTTTTTATCACTTACAAGAAATTCTATGTCATATTTACTTTTTGTATTTGGATTCAATCCGGTATCGTCTTTACCTTTTACATACCAAATATCATTTCCGAGGTAATCAATTTTAAGAGTCATATTCAATCGTGATATGCCACCAAATATTCTTTGCAGTATAAAATTCCTTTGCGAGTCGATTTTACAATGTGCCGCAGAAAAATCAGGACCGGATATTATTGAAATACTATTCAGCTTGAATCCCTTTGCATTCACATGTTTTTCAATTTCCTGATATAAGACCTTTTCTATTTTGTTCCATGCTTCTTTGTTTTGCTCAACTACTGATAATTGTCCCGATTGAGATGAACTTACATCGGGCAAAGAGTCACGGTATTTTTTATACTCATCGTCAGATACAATCAGAGATCCGAACAAATCATTTCTTGTTGAGGATGGGAAATTGATTTGCGGCATGGCAAATACATTATTACTATAACCGGCCGAGCCGCCATGGCCATAGATTTGACAATTGAGATATCCTTTACCCCGGCCTGTACCGACAAAGAAAAAAGCTTCTTGAGTTTGCCTGTTGGTATCAAAACCCCTGTATTTCAAAATTATACGGCCTGTTAATTCCGTCTTTCCATTCGGAGTGATATGATAAAAAGTCCATTTCATACCTGCTGGAAATTCAATATAATTGTCTTTTAAAATCCGGCCATTATCTTCCATCCACATGGCCTGCTTTGCGAGATCGAATACAAGATAAGACTGATACGAATCATCATAATATCCATCGTCACTGAAATTCCCGTTATCTCTTGTTTTCATCCAATTAACAATTATGCGCTTCATATTGTTTCCACAATACGAAGCTTCGGAAACAGATATATTACCTTTTCCCCAGCCGGGACTGAATCTATTCCACCAAAAAACAAGTAATAACGAAACAGTTGCAATAATAAAAGTAAGTATGAATATTTTAACTACGCTTTTATTTGTCATGACAATCTTCTCCCTTAAAAATATTTATTCCTCTGCCTCTATAATTTCAATCTCAAATCCCTGGTCCTGCCCCGGTACAAGAGAGATGTTTTTAAATAACACTACCTGTTTCAGATTGTTATCATTTTTAAAAGTCATCTTAAATGTAGTCATGACTTTAGATTTATCAAAACCAAAACCTTCGGCATTCATCTCATCTCTAAGACTATTGCCGTATCTATCATAGAACGCATGAAAATACGAACCATTACATCCTTCGGCTGAAAATCCTGTTCCAATATTATTAGCTCCGTTTGTTGTTCTCCATGCAAATTCATAAATATTTCTGTCTTCTTTCGTTCTGCCATAATTCGTAGTATTAACATATGGAACATAATCGATAAAAGTTCCATCAGGTCCCCACCATTTTTTTCCGGCACTTGGATTTTCACAGATTCCAAGAAACTCGATTTTCATGCCGTTATCCAGAGTCACTTTCCACTTAGATTCAGGAATCTGATTTGGTAGTTGTTTTTGCCTGCCTTTTTCAAGTAACTCGTCATATTGAGATTTAGAGATTTTTCCTTTGTCGCTAACAAGAAATTCTAAATCTATCTGTTTTTCGTGACTTGATCTCATCATAGATCTTCCGGGAAATTTTGGATCGGGACCGCTTTTGACATACCAAATATCATTTCCAAGATAATCAATTTTCGGATACGTCTCTGGTGAATATGACCTGTCTAAGAGTTTTTCAATAATACCGCCATTGCGTGCTTTTATTTCACATTGTGCCGCGGAAAAATCCTCTCCGGGTTCGATTACAATTCTATCAAGATTGAATCCCATTGAGTTGATTTGTTTTTCAAACTCCTGATATAACAGTTTTTCGATTTTGTTCCAGGCAATTTTATTTTGCTCGATTTGTGAAAGGTTTATAGATTCAATATTTTCCTGCTCGGATTCTAAAGGCACAGAGTCAAGATATGCCTGATACTCCTGCTCGGATACAATAAGAGATCCATATAATATATTTTCTCCAGTAGTATTGAAACCGTATTGGGGTATGGAAAATTCATTTCTATCATAACCTGCCGACCCGCTTTGGTACCGAATTTGACAGCAGATGCATCCCTTTCCACGGCCGGTACCGACAAGATGGAAAGCTTCCGGAGTCTGCCCGCTCGAATCAAAACCTCTGTATTTTAATATTATACGATTATTTAATACCTTAGTCCCTTCTATTGTACAATGATAAAAAGTCCATTTCAAACCGGGTGGAAATTCAAGGTAATTATCTTCCCAAATCCGGCCGGTATCTTCTATCCACATAGCCTGCTTTTCAAGATCAATAATAAGATAGGACTGATACGAATCCACAAAATATCCATCTCTTTTGAAATTCGCATTCTGCCTTGCCTGAATCCAGGTTTTAATAATGCGGTCCATCCTTGCTCCATAATATGAAGCTTCAGAAACCAACATATTGCCTTTACCCCAGCCGGAACCTTTTTTATCCAAACGAAGAAAAAGCGATAATGAAACAGCCGTAATAATAAAAGTAACTATGAATATTTTAATTACATTTTTATTTGTCATGGCTATCTTCTCACAAAAATTTTGTTTTGTTCTCTGCTTACTATTTATACATCTCTAATCCATGATACTATCTTACATTAATATAATATTTCATTAAACTTATTTTTTGAAATTATAGATTCCCGCCTGCGCGGGAATGACAAGGTCATATTCTCCGTGAATAGTTACTTTCATTATAATATAGGATTATGCGGGCAATTTCTGGTTAGTATTTCGCAGCCGGTTTTGGTTACAAGACAATCGTCTTCTATGCGAATACCAAGAACGTTTGGTATATATACACCCGGTTCGATTGTTATTATTTGTCCGACCTGTAAAACTCCTTTTGCCTGCGGATTCAAAAAAGGTGACTCGTGGATTTCTATACCTGTT
>CAZMPL010000067.1:11823-13257 GCA_964567805.1 uncultured Pirellulales bacterium
GACTGGTAAATCCGATAGATTGATAATGTCACGCGCTACCGAGTCGAGTTCTTTAATCGTAATACCAGCTTTGACTTTTTTTATCGCGGCCTGTTGAGCCTTCTCGACGATATCGTACGCTCGCTGGTAAAAACTATCCGGCTTTCCCATAATAAAACATCGCGTAATGTCACTGCAATAGCCTCCATATTTTGCACCGAAATCTATCAGGATTGTATCATTCTTTTTTAGTTTTCTTAAAGTGGGCCGATGATGCGCTATCGAAGCATTGGGACCGAATGCAACTATTGTGTCGAAACTATTTGTCGAACCGAGCTTGCTAATCTGGAAATCGAGCATTCCGGCAACTTCACTTTCTGTCATGCCGGGCTTTATTTCGGAGAGAGTTTGCGCGAGAGCTTTTGTCGCAATTACAGCGGCTTTTTTTGTTGCGTCAATTTCAGTTTCATCTTTCATCATACGGATTTTTTCTATCACGCCGCCAATTGCATTAACTTTCGTTTTGAGAGTTTTTTTTATCTGTTCAAATTCGGCAATAGAAGTCGTATTCTCAACTGAGATATTTACCACGGCTTTATATTTCTTAACAATATTCGCGAGCGCTGCCGTCATAGGTTCGTGACGTTCGATTATCGCGCATACGGGACATTCGTTCTGAGCCTGCTCGGTGTACCTGCTGTCGGTTAGAAGGAAGGAGCGTCCGTTAACAATTAACGCCCAGCTATCTTCGCCAAGAAAGCCCGTTGTATAAGTTACATTTGCGGGTTTTGTGATTATAAGACAATGAATACTGCTTTTTTTCAGTTCACGGCTAATCGCACGAATACGGTTTTTGATTATCTCTGAATTCATTTATGCAATCTCCTATCCAAAATGACTGACAAATTTCATGTTATAAGTCCTTATAGCACACTTTTTTACTAATGAACTATAAATTTTGCAAAAAATAAAGAATATTTTCACAAAAGCTCACTCGCAGGCGGGTTTATTTCTTATATTATAATCAGATAACATACTCGCCGAGGGAGAGGCTGGTTAAGACAAAATTTCGCCGGCCGCAGGATGTTTTCCATACGGGGGAAAATAGGACCAAATTTTTTTTGGGTAAAGGGCGGCTTTTTAGCCGTCCTTTTTTGTTTATACCTTGTTAAATTGCACTTTGCCCGTTACAATGGCGGGCTATGTTATTGATATTACCTTATAGAACAAGTATCAGGCCGCGGAAAACGCCATACGCGAATTACATTCTTATCGCGGCTAATGTGCTGATTTTTTTATTAAGCTATCACGTGTATAGAAATCCTTTGACAGGGCAGCCGGAATATCTGCGTCCATGGGCAGCCATTTTTGTCCTTAATCCGCAGCCGTTTCATCTTCATATCTGGCAGTTCGTCAGTTATGAAGATGAAACGGCTGCGGATTAAGGACAAAAAT
>CAZMPL010000068.1:0-13046 GCA_964567805.1 uncultured Pirellulales bacterium
AACGTTGAGTCAAAGCCCATTCTCTTTGCCGCAGGAATGGCTTTCAGTGCAGACCAATACCGAAGGTAAGTTCGAGTTCAATATTTTTTCAGCAGACGTAAGTTGCGATTTTCTGGTTCAGACTAAAAGTCATCATTGTGTGTATAACTTTACAACCAACCATCTTTCAGGTTGCGGCTACGAGGTAGGACGTCCTGATATACGATTAGTTCTACCCGATGAACATCCGGTTCGCGGCCATGTTATACAGCAGGGTACAGGTACTCCTGTTGCAGATGTGGAATTGGTAATATCGCGTCCTACCGAACGTAATGATAGAAATGATATCAAGAATCAATACATGAGATATCGAGTTCGTTCTGATACAGACGGCCAATTCTTATTTCCGGGTGTACCTGATGGTGAGCATCAGATTGATCTTGTTTATCCTCGTAACAAATTGAATGAATGGGTGACGAAGCCAATCGGTATTTCGCTTGGGCAGGAACATGCCACTGATGATGTAACTTTCGAAGTGGACAAAGGAGGCCTCGTTGAGATACTCACACGCAATTCAAAAACTCATGTGCCGCTGGCCGGCATCAGTGTGTCCCTGACTGGTCTAACTGTTTCACGTTTACCTCATACAGATAGTAATGGTATCGCCAGCATCCGTCTTTTACCAGGCGAGTCACGAGCTTTAATATCAAGCGGCTTTAGTCCTAATGACGAATATCGCAGTTGGAATCGGGATTTAAGAAAAACGTTTGAAATCAAGCAGGGAGAGATGATTCGTCTTGAAGCGGACCTCGAGCCTGCAAACAGGATAACCGGGACAGTCATCGATCCGGATGGTAAACCTGTCCCAGGAGCTACAGTTAGAAGTCATCCGCTTAGCACCGGAGGTACTTTCGTTACGACTTCAGGAGATGAGTTTAGTGCGGATAATCAGGGACATTTTAGTTATGCCTGCGGCGAAAGCGATCCGAGTACATGGTTTGTGACAGCCCATTGTGAAGAGCGCGGCCTGGTTGGCGTTACACAGGTCAAAGGACCAGAACAGCCTGTGCAAATCATAATCGAGCCGGGTGTGACTGTCAAAGGTATTGTCACGAACGAAGAAGGAACAGGAATCCCTGCGGCCCGTGTCTCTGTGGAAGTTCGACTGAACGGAACTGTAACAAATATAAAATCACAAACTCTTTGTGATGCTAACGGCGTTTTTTCTCTGACAGGTGTATTGCCGCCAGATGAGGTAACTATATGCTGGCTCGTTGTAAATGCCTCCGGCTATGGTCCGAAGTCTTATGACGAAATCAAACTATCAGACCGGCCAGGGACAGTGACAGATTTAGGTCGAATTACTTTGGTAAAAGCCGATGAATCTCTCGCCGGAGTCGTAGTGGATCCCAATGGTCAACCTGTGTCCAATATCTCCATAATCATGAACAGCAGCTCAAGAGAGATAGGCCAACCTGACAAAAGGGTCGCCACAGATGAAAATGGACGTTTTCGTATTGAACGGATATGCAAAGGACCAGTTAGACTCCAAGCAGGTTTCATGTCAGATGCTCTTTATGGCACTGCCAAAGTCGAGGCTGGTCAACAGGATGTTAAGATATTATTGGGACCGGGAAGGGAAAATTCATATATTACCGTCGGTTCAGGAAGAAGCTTTGTTTCAGTTGCGGCTTCGCCGAAATATAATAGCCTGATTGGCAAACCATTGAATCAGGTAAAGGGATTGGAATCATTATCGAAAAAGAACGATTCTACTAAACCTATACTGATTATCTTCATGGACCAACAGCATCGCTCATCTCGCCAGTTTGTTTTAGAACTTTCCAAACGAACTGACGAGCTGCATTCAAAAGGAATAACAATTATCATTGCGCAAGTGAATAAAATTGAACGCGCATATCTGGACAAGTGGCTCGAAGACGAAAATGTAAAATTCGAGTCACAAATACTGGAAGGTGATTATGATGTAAATCAGTATTCATGGGGTATAAAGGCTATCCCCTGGTTGCTTTTGACTGATAAGGAACATATTGTACAAGCCGAAGGTTTTTCGTTAGACCAGCTTGATGAGAAAATTAGTGAGATAAGCAAAAAGTAGATTTGATTTGCTCGAAATACCTTGATAATACTGTTTCGGAGAATTCTTTTGTATAGTCAATGCTATTGGGATATACTATATACAAAGGTTTTCCGGCAATATTTCTTGAATTTCTGATTTTTTATATTAACAAAGAATATGCCGGGAGCGACTTATTTTTATTTGGAGGCAGATATGTCGGAAGAATTTTCAGTAAATGAAAAAGTTTATCCAACCGCGGAACAGGGAATGATCAGCCTGCAGGACATGCTGGACTATTTCGAGAAGCGCGGTGCGCTTCGTGTTTCTGACCTGCATATAAAAGTCGGTGCTCCGCCGGCATATCGAATCGATGGTGACCTTGTCAAACTCAAAGGGCCTAATGTCACACATGATATGGCGAAAAAACTTATCTATCCGTTCCTGACCAAACAGAATCAGCAAAAGCTGCAGGCAAACTACAATGTTGACTGCTCCTACAGGATGGGTCAGCTGCAATTTCGTATAAACGTTTTTCAGGAAAATGATGGTCTTGCGGCGGCTGTTAGAGCGCTCTCACTCGATATTCCAAAAATAGAAGATATTGGTTTTCCGAATAATGTCTGGGAGGATATGGTCAGCCGTAAGCATGGCCTGATATTGATGACCGGTATTACAGGCGCTGGAAAATCCACGACTATTGCGTCACTAATAAACAGAATCAGCCAGAAAAACGCATGTCGAATCATGTCTGTAGAAGATCCGATCGAATATTTGCTTCCACAGAATTATTCAATGATATCACAACGCGAAATCGGCAAGGACGTAGCTTCGTTCCAATCCGGCCTGAAGGAAATGCTCAGGCAGGACCCGGACGTAATATTTGTCGGTGAAATGCGTGACGCCGAAACTATCTCGATGACACTCATGGCTGCCGAGACGGGACACCTTGTCTTTTCAACGTTGCATACCAGAGATACCACGGGTACAGTGACACGTATTCTCGATTATTTCCCGGAAGGAAGACAAGCTGAAGTGCGAAACCAGCTTTCACTCGGACTTGCTTATATCGTAAGCCAGAAACTTATACCGAAAAAATCAGGTGACGGCAGGCTCGTTGCAATGGAAATTCTCAATAATAATTACGCATGTGCCAACCTGATTAGAACGGGAAAGATTGAACAATTGTATTCGCAATTGCAGACAAAAACGCAGAACAGGCCTGACGAGAAAATGATTACATTGGAAAAGCATCTTACGAATCTCGTCAAAGCCGACAAAATCGATCTGCTCGAAGCGAAAAAATGGTGCAATAATCTCAAGACATTTGTAGATTGTATGCAAAGAGAACAATAGTTATCATATATAGTAAAAAATACACGTTGATTGTAATGCGACTATGACTATCGAGTTTAATTGTCCCAAATGCAATTCCGTTATAGCTTTTGCTGATAAACACGCCGGCAAACGTGCGCATTGTACCGCATGCAAACAGAGTTTTTTCATACCTGATAAAAGTTTCGGCAATATAAAAACAATCAAGCCGCCCAAAGAAAAATTATCCGATCCCATACCAGGCTTTTACAAAGCAGCTTTAATCGATAACTGGAAATTATTTTTCAATTATAAAAATTTTACGGGTATTGTATTTATGATGATAGCGGCTGTTGTATTTTTTTTCACTGCTGATAAAAATTTCAAAATGGATATTCCAACTCAAAGCGGAGGTTCTATAACTATATATCTCCCGTTCGGATGGATGTTTACTGGTTTGTCATGGGGATTTTTGTTTTTTTATTACAGGGAAATTATTTATGAAATTGGTTATGATCAGAATAATTTTCCTGAAGTAATACTTGGTGGATTTTACAGCTTTATCTGGAAAACCGTCGAATCGTGTTACTCTCTGTTTATTATCTTTATCGCGGTTGGTTTACCTGCACTTGTCATCTATATGATATTCGAAAAAGCTTTTGCGGGAAATTCTCTTGCTGTACCTTTATTATTTTCGTTCGGACTTTTTTTGCTTCCAATGGCTGTAATGAACGTTGCGATAGGAAAAGATTTATTGTTATTGCGGCCGGACTATTTAATCAGGCAGGTAGTTCGCGGTTTTACGCCGTACCTTGTGATATACTTTTTTCTTTCAGCAGCGGTTTGTGTGCAAATATTTACAATAACATACATTCCAAAAGATTCATTTGATTCAGTAGTTAGGCTTGTGTTGCATATTGTTTCACAGCTGATGTTGATTTTCGCGATACGAGCGATAGGCCTGTTTTATCGTCACTATAGTTGTTACGCAATGTGGTAAAAAATGACAATAGAATTCAACTGCCCGAAGTGTAATCAACTTATCGCGTTTGCCGACCAGCATGCGGGCAAAAACGCACACTGTGCAGACTGCAAACAGCGTTTTGTCATCCCGTCGAAAAGTTTCGAGAAAGCACAAGTCATAAAACCGCCCGAAGAAATATGTGTACCTGTCGAAGGATTTTATCGCGCGGTATTTATTGATAACTGGAAAGTTTTTATAAAGCCTGGAAATGCTACTGGTCTGGTATTTGTTATAGCCGCCGTATGTTTCAAATTTTTCACTGGTCATGTTGACTATTCATGGCAGATGGGTGGTTTCAGAGTTCAGGCTCCATGGGGAGATATAATTACTCTTGCCTGCTGGGGCTGTCTTTTCTGGTACTATATGGAAATGATACGTGATACCGCTCTCGATTTCGACGAATTGCCAGATGTGTATATGGATGGTTTTTTCGGATTTATCTGGAATAGTGTTAAATCATTATATCTAATATCGATGGTATTTCTGGTAGTAGAATTACCGGCAATAATTGTTTATCTAAAATATGGTAGTAATTTTCTATTCATAACACTAACTATTGTCGGATGTTGTTTCTTCCCGGTAGGCATTTTGACCATTTCTATAGTTGGTGATTTGGTCAGTCTTTTTAATCCAGTAAATATGATTAAACCGGTAATTAAAGCTTTTTGGCCATACTGTATAGTTGCTGCTCTTTTCGTTTTAACTTTCGAACTCGAACAGAAAAATGTCGAGTACGGCTCATTAATCGGCAAAAGCAAGCTTGTTATTGGATTGAATCTTTTTGCCAATATTGCAATCCAGATGCTCGCGGTATTTACTATGCGTTCCATAGGTCTGTTCTATAGGCATTACGGATGTTACTTTAAATGGTAAGCATCTGGCTTTATAAAAATATTCTGGTATAATTATAAAATCTTCTGAGTATAGATTATTTCAGGATTTATCACTTTAAGAGTAATAAATCCTTTTTTCGTTATTGAGTAGAATAATGTCTCTTGTAATATTAAATGATATACATGTTTCATTCGGGCCGGAAATAGTTCTGGACAAGCTGGAACTCCAGCTTCATCCGAACGAAAAAGTCGGTATGGTCGGAGCGAACGGAACCGGCAAAAGCACAATCTTTAAACTCATAACTGGCCAGGTCACTCCTGATATTGGAAAAGTGATTAAGCATAAAGGTTTACGAATCGGTTACCTGCCGCAGGAGTCGACTTTCAGCGGCGAAAATACTGTACTCGAAGAAATGCACGCGGGCGTGGAACAAATCGTGAAGCTCCAAAAGCAAATTTATAATGTTACTCATGAAATGGAAAACCTTCACGGCTCGGAACTGCAAACAAAAATGGCGCAGTATGACAGATTATGTCACGACTTCGAGGTATCCGGAGGTTACGCGTTCGAAACAAGAATCCAGACTACGTTGGCCGGACTTGGTTTTGATCCGGAATTACATCACGCGAAAACTACGGCACTGAGCGGCGGGCAATTGTCACGTCTCGGACTTGCGCAGGTTTTAATGCTCGATGCCGACCTGTTACTCCTTGATGAGCCGACAAACCATCTTGATATACAGGCGACTGAATGGCTCGAAAATTTTCTTATTAATTTCAACGGAGCCGCTGTGGTAATAAGTCACGACAGGCACCTTCTGGATAAAACGACCTGCAAGATTATCGAGATTGAAAAACGTAAAGCGAAGGTCTGGAAGGGAAATTATAGTACCTATGTCGAGACGAAAGAAACTTTACGATTGCAGCAGGATCGAGAACATATAAGACGTGTCGAGATGGTCGAGCGAACGAGAGATTTTATCGCCAGGAATAAGGACCAGGAAGGAATGCGCGGGACCGCTCGCGGCAGAAAAACACAGCTCAACAGATTGCTCAAGGAAAATCCTGATTTTCTCGATAAAGTAACTGACCAGAAAACAATCAGTTTTTCTTTCGGCACAAGTAAATCCGGAAGTGAACTTATTTTACGAAGTGAAAATCTTGGTAAATCATTCGGTGACCTGAAGCTTTTTGAAAATCTTTCATTCGATATTCTGAGGGGCGAAAGATTCGGAATAACCGGGCCGAACGGAACGGGCAAAAGTACATTTCTGCGTTTGGCACTCGGGCAAATGGAACCTACTTCCGGAATGGTTCGCATGGGTAAAAGTCTTCGTATAGGTTATCTCGACCAGCATGGTGACGTATTGAATCCGAACAATACTGTTATAGAGGAAGCGACGAGCGTGAATCCGGAATTGTCTTCGGAGAAAATTCGCGGGCGGCTCGGAGCGTTTCTTTTTTCCGGCGACGATGTTTACAAAAAATGCGGCGATTTGAGCGGCGGACAGAAGAATCGCCTTATGCTTTGCAAGCTTGTTCTAACCGAGGCTGATGTTCTGGTAATGGACGAACCGACGAACCATCTTGATATCGCGAGCAGGGAGATGCTCGAAGAATCGCTCGATGATTATGAAGGAACAATGATTGTTGTAAGTCACGACCGGTATTTCCTGGATCGTATTATTGATAAACTCATCGTAATAGGTACCGACGAACTTGGAAATCGTTGTCTTGGCAAAACGGAATTTATCAATATCACTCCCGTCTATTCTTACTATGCTTCACTTGTACAGCAGCGGATCGAAACTAAACTGCAAAAAGAAAAATCAAGTTCCGGCTCGACAAAACGCCGACCATCGAACTCGGAAAAACCCAAAAATAAAACCCCGGAAGAATTAAAACGTTTCAACAAGTATTCTGTGGATAAAATCGAGGAAATGATTACCGAACTGGAACACGAGCTTGTGCAAATGCGAGAGCGTTTCGGCGATGAAAACATCTATAAAAATCCGGACCAGTTTGCGGACCTTCAGAAACAATACAATTCCAAGGAAGTTGAACTCGATTTACTCTACCAGGCATACGAACACCGAGCTGGATAATTTCAAAATAATGTAAGCATTCACGGAAGATACGACTTTGTCATTCCCCGGATGGGTGGCAGCCTTAAACGCAGTTTCTCGTGCTTCGTAGCGAATTACTTCGCAGAGTAGCAGGGGATGGCTTGGTACAGGTTTTCCATCCCCATCCTGAAAAAAACAGGATGAGGCTGCCACCCATCGCAGGAGGTCGTTTATTTCCTGCCTGCCGGAAGGCAGGTCTGGATTCCGCAACAAGTGCGGAATGACAATTTCTACTCTGCGAAGCAGCGCTTCGCTGCGAAGAACGAGAGTACATTTTTTTAGAAAAAACAGTAAATGAAAGTTTCTCCGTGAACACTTACAAATAATTATTACCTGAAAAAATATTATTGACTTAAATGAACTTGTATGATACTATGTGAGTATATTATCACATAGTTATATATATGGAGAATGTATTTTGAATAAGAATAAACAATTATTGTATGAAAAACAGGCTGAAATCGCGAAATCTATAGCTCATCCGCTAAGGATGGCGATACTGGATTTTCTTAATAACGGCGATCAGTGTGTTTGCGATATTGCCGAATATGTCGGCTCGGAACGCTCGAATATTTCAAAGCATTTAGCGATAATGGTAAACGCGGGTGTATTGTCGTATCGCAAGGAAGGGCTGAAAGTAATATATAGTTTGAAATGTAAATGTGTAACTGATTTCTTTACTTGCGCTATGGGTGTAATAAAACAGCAGGCGAAAGAAAACGAAAAACTGCTTCGGGTTATATAATTAAAGAAGATTTACCACGAAGAGCACGAAGCATCACGAAGAAAAAAATAGCCACAAAAGGCACAAAAATCTCAAAATAATCGGTGTAAATCATTGTCAAGAATTTATTAAGAAAAGTATGTTATGAGTATAAAACAACATTGGAAAAAAATAACGATTATTATAGCGGTATTTCTGGGCTGTTTTTATTTGCCTGTCGGGACATTGCGATTCGATAACGCGATTCTCGAATCGTTGCAGTTGGTTAAGTGGTACGCGCGAGAGCATGTTCTTCTTTGTCTTGTACCCGCGTTTTTTATCGCCGGCGCGATTTCCGTATTCGTAAGTCAGAATTCGGTAATGAAATACCTCGGCGCAGGAGCGAATAAAATTCTCGCTTATGGAGTTGCGTCTATTTCCGGAAGCATTCTCGCAGTATGTTCATGTACCGTTCTGCCGCTCTTTGCGGGTATATATAAAATGGGTGCGGGGCTGGGACCGGCGGCTACGTTTTTATATTCAGGTCCGGCGGTAAACATTCTCGCGATAATATTGACCGCTCGAATTCTCGGATTCGAACTTGGTATCGCGCGCGCGATTGGCGCTATTGTGTTCAGTATTGTAATCGGGCTTCTTATGCACTTGATTTATCGCAAGGAAGAAATCCAGAAAATAGCGGCTCAAGCGAACATACCTCAGGAAAAACCAGACAGGCCGTTATGGAAAAACGCTTTGTATTTCGCTTCGATGGTTGGAATACTCGTTTTCGCGAACTGGGCAAAAACCGGTGATGTAAGAGCGATATTTTTATGCTGCCCTGGTGGTGTAACCCAATTTAAAGTAGAGGGTACAAAGGTTTCTGAAATTGATGGAATTATTACGATGCGAGATACAGCAGGAGCAATTAGGGAAATTCCTACAGAGCAGCTTAAGAGTATCGAAGATGTAGAAAAAAATCCTGTATATGAATCAATATTCAATTTAAAATGGGTATTAGTAATTATCTTTTTAGGCGCCTTTGCGTTTATGGTTATATCATGGTTTACGAAAGATGAAATTTCAGAATGGGTCGGCTCGACCTGGTCCTTCGCGTTACAGATATTACCATTGCTGCTTGGCGGAGTTGTCATTGCCGGATTTTTGTTGGGCAGAGTAGGTCACGAAGGTATCATTCCAACTGAATGGGTCAACAAAGCGGTTGGAGGCAACTCAATACGGGCGAACCTGTTCGCTTCGGTTGCGGGTGCATTCATGTATTTCGCGACTTTAACTGAAGTTCCGATTTTACAGGGTCTCATTGGCGCAGGTATGGGAAAAGGTCCCGCGCTTGCGTTGCTGTTAGCAGGACCTGCATTGAGTTTGCCGAGTATGCTCGTTATTCGTTCGGTAATGGGAACGCAAAAAACAGTCGTATTTGTTTCGCTTGTAATTATCATGGCGACAATCTCTGGAGTTGTATTTGGTAAGTTCTAAAAAGTATGACTGAATTAAACAGAAATAAAGTATTGGAAATTATTAACGAACTTGAAAAACGCATTTCAAAAAAAGATTGTTTGACCTGCGAATGTTTTCAGGGACTTTTAACTCAACTCGAACTGGATTCGTCGGAAAATATATTTGATATAATTACTAAAAATAAAGTTTCTAATGAAAAAATGCACGGCTGTATGGGTTGTAAGCCTTGCCCGAGTGGAGAGTTGTTTGCAGAGTATCTGAGAAAATAATTTTTATCATATTGAATAATTAAAAGGAGTAAAAACTTGGAACATAAATCGGAAAAAGAAAATGTCAGAGAGACTGTTCGAGAAGGATACGCATCTATAGCTAAAGGTAATTCGGGTTGTTGCTGCGGCTCTTCGTCGCCGGACAAACTCGCGCAAGCTATAGGATATACACAACAGGAACTTGAAACTTTACCTGACGGAGCTAACATGGGACTTTCGTGCGGTAATCCTACCGCCATCGCAAACCTCCAACCGGGTCAGGTTGTATTGGATTTAGGCAGCGGCGGGGGATTCGATGTTTTCATCGCGGCAAGAAAAGTTGGCCCCAAAGGCAAATCTATCGGAATCGATATGACCGCCGAGATGATAAGTAAAGCAAGAGCGGGCATTTCTAAATTTACGAAAAAAACAGGCTTGTCCAATGTCGAATTCAGACTCGGTGAAATTGAGCATATCCCGGCGGCGGATAATAGTGTGAATGTAGTTATTTCAAACTGTGTGATAAATCTTTCACCTGATAAACAACAGGTATGGAACGAAATCGCACGCATATTAAAACGAGGCGGCAAAGCGTGTATATCTGATCTCGCGTTGAAAAAAGTTCTTCCTGAAGACATTCTGAAATCTGTAGCCGCTCGTATAAGTTGTGTTTCTGGAGCCGTACTTATTGACCAGACTATGGAGATGATAAAACAATCGGGATTGAGTGACATTAAAATCGAGGAAAAATCTTATGCAATCGATGTCATGACAGATTGCAATGACCCATTGTATAAGCAGGTGAAACATACCTTGCCGGAAAACGCGAAACTTAGTGACTATGTTGTGAGTATCAATATTACCGCGTATAAGGTTTGAGTGGTTTATGGAAATTGAGAATAAAATACAAAAGACCGGCAAAGGTTTAAGTATCTTTGAAAAATACTTAACCGTCTGGGTAGTGCTTTGCATTATTGGCGGAATCATGCTCGGAAAAGCCGCACCTGGTTTTGCAAAAACGCTCGATGGAATCGCAATCTATGTAAAAGGTGCTCCGGTTGTCTCAATACCTATCGCGGTATGTTTGTTTTTTATGATGTACCCGATTATGGTAAAGATTGATTTCGCCGAAGTTCTCAAGGCCGGCAAAAGTGTAAAACCGGTCGGGCTGACTCTTTTTATCAACTGGGCGATAAAACCTTTTACCATGTATGCTATTGCGTATGTTTTTCTTGGAATCTTTTTCAGGAAGTTTATAGGTACCGACGCGATTGATAATGTTAAAATTCCCTTCGGATTAGATTTGGATGTCGGCACAATTTACGGCGTAGGTAAAGTAATAGAACTCGATGGAATAAAAGTGCTGCAGGTTCCTTTGTGGCGCAGTTATCTTGCGGGTTGCATTTTGCTCGGTATCGCTCCGTGTACCGCGATGGTTCTGGTCTGGGGCTATCTTGCAAAAGGCAATGACGGTCATACTCTGATTATGGTTGCGATAAATTCGCTGGCAATGCTGGTACTTTACGGGCCGCTTGGCGGATTTCTTCTTGGTGTAGGCAAGTTACCTGTCCCATGGCAATCGCTTATCTTATCAATTGCAATATATGTTGCATTGCCGCTGTTCGCCGGGTTTCTTTCGAGAAAATTTATAATCGCTCACAAAGGTCAACAATGGTTCAATGAAAAATTCTTACACTTTTTAACGCCCGTTACGATTATCGCCTTATTAGTGACACTTGTGCTTTTGTTCAGTTTCAAAGGTGAGACGATTTTGAATAATCCGCTAACGATTCTTTGGATTGCTGTGCCGCTTTTCATACAGACTGTATTTATTTTTGTATTAGGTTACTGGTTTTCCAAAGTTCTTAAATTGAAATATGAAGATGCTGCCCCGTCTGCTATGATAGGAGCATCGAATCATTTTGAAGTTGCTATTGCAACCGCGACAATGTTATTCGGCTTGTCTTCGGGGGCGGCTCTTGCGACTGTTGTCGGAGTACTGATAGAAGTCCCTGTAATGCTTATGCTCGTTCGAATATGTTTGAAAACTCAAAGCTGGTTCGCGAAGGAAACTATTGCATGAAGCATGAAGATGATATGTTAATAATAGTAAAGCCTATCGGTGTAATTCAATCTTCTCTTAACGAATCGCAAGGTGCACCTATTCAGCCTGTTTTTGCGAAGGATAGTGAAGGCGTTGTAGAAATTTATGAGCCGTATAGAGAAGCGTTGAAAGACCTTGACGGCTTCGAGAGGATATGGCTGATTTACTGGTTTCATAAAGTAGTGGAATTCCGGCCGTTAGTTAAGCCGTACCTGGATACAGTTGAAAGAGGCTTATTCGCAACTCGCGCGCCGTGCAGGCCAAATCCGATTGGAATGTCGCCGGTTCGTCTTTTGAAAGTTGAAGTTGGAAAACTTCATATCGCGGATGTGGATATTCTGGACGGTACGCCTTTGATTGATATAAAACCATATTTTTCGAAATTCGATAAATTTGAAGTTCAAAAGTGCGGCTGGTATGACAATGTTAAAGGTCAAGAGGTAATCGCAGATAAAAGATTCCAAAAATAATGGAGATTATGTTATGAAAAAAATACAGATTCTTGGAACAGGTTGTCCCAAGTGCAAGAAATTAGCTGAAAGCGCTAAAGAAGCAATAAGCGGTCATGAAAATGAATTCGAGATTGTGAAAGTTACAGATATAAATGAAATAATGAAATTCGGCGTGATGATGACGCCCGCTCTTGCGATAGACGGCCAGGTGAAATCTGTCGGCAAAGTAATCGCGCCGGAAGAAATAAAAAAAATGCTTTTATAGATTCCCTCCTTCGCGGGAATAACACTTTAGATATAGATAAGGAGAAAATTATGTGTGCGGAAAAATCAAATGTTTGCAGTGGCGGCCCAACTTTAATCTTCACGTGTTCCGGAGCCGCTGATGTAGGGGAAATATCCGATAAGGCTGCAAGAAAACTTAGCAAGGAAGGCATCGGGTCAATGTTTTGTCTTACCGGGGTTGGTGGAAGAGTTGAACCGATTATGAAAAAGACAGCGTCTGCTTCGAAAATACTCGCAATCGACGGTTGTGCCCTGGATTGTGTGAAATCATGTTTAAAACAGGCTGGTTTTGATAATTTTATTCATCTGCGAGTGACGGACCTTGGTCTTGAAAAAGGAAAGAGTCCGGCGAGTGAAGAGAATGTCAACAAAGTAATTGCAAAAGGCAAAGAAATGATGAGATAGTTATGATTCGAAAAAATATC
>CAZMPL010000069.1:0-13018 GCA_964567805.1 uncultured Pirellulales bacterium
TCGAAGACACCTTTTCCCTTCAGAGGTTTATCGCCGGTAATAACAAGCAATGATTCTGTATTCGTTGCCTTTAGACCGGCTAAAGAACTTTTCAGAGCATCTGAATTCTTGTCCTTGCAACTGAGGTGAGGAATGAAATCCAAGTCTCCCAGCAAATCTTTCGAAGTGACATGATTTAATACGTCAACTGGTTCACAGTTCGGAGTTCCACCTGAATTATCAGTACTTGTAATTCCAACAAAATCAAATCCATATGATTTGAAGTCCGGCTTTGACTTTTGATAAGATTCGAGAAAACCGTCTATAGGTGCATAGTTAAAATCAGGGCCGCTTGTTAATTCAAGAATTACAACAAATTCTGATTTATTATTAATTATGTTCTTAAAATTCTTACGTTGTATCATTAATTAATATTATTGTACAAGCTCTAACAATATCCTATTATTCTGTTGCAAGACTTTTATTGTAACAGAAATAAATATTTATAACTCTATACAAATCAAATTATTTAATATTTTCCTGAATTTCTTTCTCTTCATCCGGAGTAAATACCTTTATTTTCTGATTAATCTCCTGCGCTCTCTGGTAGCAGCGTTTTGCTTCGGTATTATCATTAAGCTTTACGCAAATCCTGCCAAGGTTCAGATATGCTTTTGCCTGTCTTTTCGAATCGGCAGGTGACAATTGCGCAATTTTTTCAAAATCTTTTTTAGCCTGCGTAAGGTTATTACCGGATTTGAGCAGAATGGTACCTCTCGTATCAAGAAGATTCAAATCATCCGGCGCAAGTGTCACGCCTTGATTTGCCAGTTCAATCGCCTTGCTATAATCCTGGTGCTTTTCCTGAAGTATCCAGGCATAATCATTCAGAACTCTTATATCCTTGGGGAATTTTTCTAATAACTCTTTGTACATCTGTTCGGCACGTTCAAACTTACCCGTACTATATAAAGCCGAAGCCAGACTGAAACCTGCATCCTTCGAATCAGGTGCTATTTTATAAGCATATTCGAAAAGCTTCATTCCATTATCTTTCATCTCATGGGAATCCAGTGAGATTAAAATTGTCGCGTCATTCAGAATGAGTGATAAATCTTTGACTTCAGCTGACAGATACACGTCAATTAAAGGAGAAATATCTGCATATTTCTTCTGTAATAATAAAAGCATAAGATGTGAATGTTCTATTGATAAATTATCGGGGTTGATACTTTTCGCTTTTACAATCATTTGTTCTGCTTTTGCCATATCATCTGTAACACGATACAATTCAGAAAGAATCATAAGAGCAGAAACACTGCCGCTTCCGGGTTCCGCCTGGCAATACGCTTCCATCTCTGGAATCATGGCATCAGCCTGACCTAAAGCTATTAAAATATTGGCTTTGGCAACCAGCATTTTTTCTTCTTTAGGATTACTTGCCAATGCTGATTCAACCATTTTTTGAGCTTCTCTTAAAAGTGTTTTGTCCTTGTTTACAAGTGCGGCTCTTATATATATGTCACGAGCTTGTGTATTGGTTGGATCTTTCTGAATTATAATATTAGCAAGTTCCGCGGCCGTTTGTGAATTACCGGATTCAAGTACAATTCGGCTTTGAGCGATCATTAATGCCGGATTTGATGGATTTGCTCCCAATCCCTGAACAGCATAATTACGTGCCGCATCATATTTTCTTTCACTCATGGAAATTTCAATCAGTATAAGATATGCATCGACATCTGTTGGATTCAGCTTGACAAGTTCTTCAAGAGAACTGACAGCAGTTTTTACAGACTCAGGTGTAGGATTTTCCATCAAAATAGCTGCTTTGAATTTTATCAGTTCGGAATCCTGTGGAAATTTTTTCTCCAACTTCGCAAGAATTTCTCCTGCTTTTGCAAAATCTCGTGTTGGCCCGGCAACAAAAAGAAATCTCATTAGATTGCGTTCCAACGATACATTATCCGGATACTTTTCGAGGCCTTCCTTAATAGAAGAAATTGCTTTTTCATACTGTTTCCTATCTGCATAGAAATTACTCAAAAGCTCATAACCGGCAGCAGCATTATCTTCAAAAGAAGTTAATTTCTGATAATCTTTTTCGGCCATATCATATTCATCTTCATTTACGAAGTACAAAGCTCGCATACGATACGCATCGAAAGTTTCATGAGCCGCAACATAATCGTTAATAATTTTAAGAGCTTCTTCGCTGCGACCATCAGCATTAAGAATTGCGGCTTTGGTTCCGACAATACTTATCGAATCAGGTGTTATTGCCTGAGCCTGGTCAATATATTCGAATGCCTGAGTAATATCTTTCGTTTGTTGATAAATCAGCCTTGCTAACTGTATTCTTGAGGCCGCATCATTTTTATCATTATATATTCGTACTTTTAATCCCTCTATCGCTTTCGAAATGTCACCTGTATCCAGCGCCATTCGAATTTGCCATGAGTTCAATAATCTCTCGTTTGCACCAGACTGCTTAAGGAGCTGGTCCGCATCTGCTAATCGGTTCTGGCTTTCATAAAGAAGTAACAATCCATTGATAACATCAGAAGCCATAGGATTTATAGCAAGAGCCTGCTTGTAAATATCTTCAACTCTTCGCAAGTCGCCCTGCTTTTTATATAAGTCAGCCATCAGCAGCACAGGCGCTATCCATTGGGAGTCCGCACTGATACAATTTTGAAGCAAGTCTGATATTTCCTTTTCCTTCGCTCGCCAGTTGTCAGATAAAAGCAATAATCTTGCCTGAGACAAGCGCCACCATACACCGGCCTGGCTTTCTGTTTCTTTTATCTGACTAATCAGTGTTTCAGCTTCTTCAGGATTTTCCTGAATTTCTTTAATATCCAGAAGCATCAAACGTACCTGGATATCCTTATCATCCTGTTTAGCGATTTCTTTCAGAATTTTTATTCCTTCGCCTCGCTCGCCTTTAAGCAGTTCCAGAAGAGCAAGATTGATAGAGAAAGAACGTTTGCTTTCTTTAGATGTGGCAGTATCAAGTCCTTCCTGAAGGCATTCTCGTGCTAATTCAATATTAGAAGTTTCAAGATATATTTCTGAAAGACCCAATCTTGGCTTAACTGAATCCGGATGATTTTCACATGCCTTTTTATAAATGTCAGAAGCTTCTGCCATTCGCTTAGTTTTTCTATAAAGCGAGGCAAGCTGCATTTCAAGACTTAATGTATCATTGCAATCTGATATAGCCAGCTTTAGCTCTGTTTCCGCAAGTTCCTTTTTCCCAAGATAATCTGCTATTAACGCCTGCAATATGCGAATATTTGCATTTTTCGGATACTTCTGACGCAAGTCACTTAATTCCTGCGAGAAAGTATCAAGAACATTTTTATTCGTATCACTTGAGGTTTCAACTGCCTGACGAATACCTGATTCTAAACGCATTAAGTGGATTACTAAATCGTCAGGATCTATAGATTCCGCATTTCGAGCGGCTTTATATGCTTCATTCCACTGCCCCATTGAAAAGTATTCTTTTGTCAGAAGCTTTATCATTTCAGTATCTTTAGGACGAAAACTCAAATAATTTATCGTAGAGATAATCGCTCTTCTGGGCTGATCTGTTTTACTATATGCATCTGAAAGCAATCGCCATAATTCAGGAGAAGAATTACTTACTACTAAAGGCTGCAAAATATCAACAACCTGATAAGGTTTTCCTTCTACGGTAGCCACAAACGCCTGCAAATAAGCACTTTCCATTGCGACAGATTTTGTATCCGATAATTTATGAACATTCTCAAGATATTCGTCAAGATACTTGCGTGCGTCAGAAACTCTACCGGTTGCAGCATAGACTTTTACAGCAGATGGCAGAAGCTGCATTCTCTGAGTATTTTCAGTAAACGCTTTCAATGAGTCATCTATTAATGATACTGCCTCATTTATGTCACCTCGCCTTACAGCTATTTCGGAAGCCAATAAGCATCTGACAATTTTTAAGTCCTGGATATTAAAAAAGTATTTACTTATTGTTTCTTCAGAAAGAGCATCAACTAATTTTATTTCGTTAGAAGCTTTATCATACTCACCAAGAGTTAACCATTGTGAACATAATAAAAACAAACTCTGCGGCTTTTCTGTACCAATTTTATCCGCTGTTTCGAGGTCTTTCCTTGCTGCCGCTAATCTTTCGCTTGTCCCATATCCGGGAATATTGGGTGTTTCGATATAAAACTTGGCACGATTTACAAGAGCATCCACTGATTGAGGCGAATATTCTATTGCTTTGTTCACCCAACCAAGAGCTTTTTGTGGTGATTCAGGAGAAACATTAAAATTCATCTCTATATTACCAAGCATCAAACAGGCTTTTACATATTCGGGATGTTTTTCCGGAAGTGCCTCTAAATCATTCGCAAACTTAATCAGAGTGTTTTGTGCTTCTTCATATTTATTCGTATTCATTAGCGCATCAGCTAACCATAATGGCGCGTTAAAATCTTTCGGTGCATTATCAAGCCTCATTTGTGCAATATAACGAAGCTCCTCATAATTCCCTATGCCGCCGTATAGCATAGCAAGTTTTTCGTAAGCTGTAACATCATTTTTATCTAATTGTAAAACCTTGCGATATGCACTAATTACAGATGAAAGAGATTCAGGTCCCATTGGTCTTACAGACAGGCGTGCTTCAGCATATTTTTTCCATACTTCAATATCATCCAGATTTCTGCCGAGATATTCCTGAAAGTTCTTATATGCGTTCACCCAGTCCTTACTTTCAAATGCCTTTTGGCCCGCTTCATAATTAATTTTCGATAGAATACTCCTTCTGAACTGTCGTGCGGCAAATAAAGCAAAGACTAACGATACTATAATAATTAATAAAATTACAAGAACTTTAACATTAATCTTCGCATATCTCTTACTATCAAGCATGATATTAATCTCCGTATTATTGTTTTATTACTCAATTAACAGAACAATATTTTTATGATTATTGCTGAAAATCGAAAATCCATAGATTTTCTTTTTCATATTATACGAACAGAAGAAAACATGTTCGTATTTTTCAAATTGAACATATTTACAAAATAATAAGAAAATTATATAGCTATACGGCTTTCTATGCAAAGTAATTTTATGTTAATGATATTGCAAATATAAATACTCCAAAATGCAAAAAGCTATTGCAATATCCCTTTTGTAAGGAATTTTACAATAGCTCTATTGTTTAATATGTAAAGCTTTATTAAGCTATTTTGCGTAACTTTATTGAACCAACTCCAATAAGTACAAGTAATAAAGCACCGGGAGCAGGTATTACCGCTTCAGGCGAAATTGATTCTGCAGTAAAAACAAAATCTGCATAGTCGCCAGGTACCGATGACTCTTCAAATCCAAAGATATAGCTATTAGTTGACCATACCCCTGGGAACTTACCTGGAACCTGTATAATATCAGTTCCATTACCCTGATATGCAACCATATGATCCAAGCTATCACTATTCAAAGATGAATCGCTAAACCATGTATTGGGGCCTGAAGTAATATAATAACCAAAATAGTTTTTTACAAAATCAACACCGGTATCAGTAAAATTTATTTCAACACTTCCATCATCCGTCATGCTAAAAGCAACCTGATTACCTGCTGTAGATGAACCACTGAATATTTGGACCATCTCTAAATTACCATCATTATCAGAATCTGGAGAAAAAATTCCAAACGATTTTCCACCTAAGTCACCAATAAATCCAACAATAACCGCATGAATTGATATTCCTGAAGCCTGAATGGACCAATATGAGTCAATATCAAGATAGTCTTCTTTAACATCTACGCTGGTATTTGCGGGATTAATAGAAAAAGAATCCAGAACAGCATCTAATGCATTGCCGTTATCACTCCATACAGGAGCAGGCATTGCCATGACGGGAACACTTGTAAATATGAAGACTATAGAAAAACAAACAAAGACTTCGGCTAACCTTTTCATAACACTCCTTGCCACCTTTTCTTCACACAATCCTTAATTTATCTATTCAAGATAAAATAACAGAATAAGTTAATATTACTGTTATAACCAATCATCCTGATAAGAATGAGACACAATATTATTGTATCTTCATATTAAAGCGATACTTGTTATCAGGAGAGTCTAACCTTGTTTCCCCTATAACAAGTATCGCAATTCAAAATCTATTAATTTATTAAATAATTATCTTAAAAAATATTAAGCAAATTTTCTTAATTTCAGACCAGCGGCACTCATACCGAGCAAGCCAAGAAGAATAGCACCTGGCACTGGAACTGGATTGATGGATTCAACCATAAAAACAAAGTCATTATGATCCTCGTCACCACCACCAAATGTATCTTCAAAGGCTAACATATACTCATCAACTGCAAATTGCCCTGCTGGAGAATTAGGCAGATCTATTATATCTGTACCATTTCCTTGTACAGCCCACATATGGTCATACTGATCATCATTCAAGGTCGTATCGCTATAAAAATAATTTGTTCCTATTATTATTTTTCCCCCTTCATTATCTTCTCCATATACTGGACTCGCCATGTAGAACCCGAATTGGTTACCCGCAAAATCTACACCGGAATCTACGAACATTATTTCGACGCTTCCATCATCGCTAAAGGATAAACTAGATTTGGTTCCTGCAGTTGCTGCTCCATCGAATAAAACAACCTTTTTATCAGGATCTGCTACATCATAAACACCAATTACATTTTCTGCAGAATTACCAGCAATTTCAATAATAACCTGACTTGCAGCTGTGCCTGATGCCTGAATCGCCCAATATGCATCAAATGGGTCACTGAACTTTGCTGTAGCTACATTTATACTACTTACTCCTGCTACAGGCGCGGTAGTAATACTATTCAACACTTCCTGAAGAGACATTTCATCAGCCTGTATTGTCGTGCTCACACACAATAATGCTACAAAAATACCATAAATTACCAACTTTTTCATAATCTTTACTTCTCCTTTCGACTTTCTTCCTTATAAAAAAAGAAAATACCCTAAACAGTTCATCTTATATACACATACACTATCTATAGCTTACAATCCTACTATATTAACACTAACTTGTCAATAATATTTTTCTATATTTACTTGTTTTATGCAAATTTTCTTAATTTTATACCGGCAACAGCAACACCAAGGATACCCAACAAAACCGCACCAGGAACCGGAACAACTGTATCTGGAACAGCAATATGCTTACCATCACCACAATCAAATGATGTAAAACCTGCATTATAAGCATACGGTATGGTTTTCTTCCCTTGATCTACCACTGCACCATCTACCACATAAAAATCACCCCACATCGGCTGCTTCGTACTGTCAAACTCGAAAGACCAAGTACTTGAACCTGGTTCAGCTTTATGAAACTTGATACCCCACAATTCTCCTGGAATTCCATAATTAGAAGCACCCCCTGTGTCCCCACTATAAGTTGCGGGTGGAAGTACAACAGAATACCCTTCAGTCAATCCTGAAAAATCGCTCTCCAACTCATAAAAATTCTCTGATACTTCAAGAATAAAATGGCTTATATTTTTCGAAGGAGTAGAAAAAGTGTAAGAATAATGCCATGTACCATCTTCATTTTTATCTACATCCCAAGTGATGTATGTGTCAGGATCTGCCCATGGATTAGGAGGATAACCTTCCTCGAGAGGTGCAGGAGCTATAATACCACCATCATCCCAATAAAGAGTGCCAGATCCAAGAGTACCACCACTAACCATCTCCGCTTTTGCAGATTGAACACCAATTACGAACAGAAATACGACGATTGAATAAATTATCAGCTTCTTCATAATACCCAACCTTTCTCACCCCAAAAACCGATTTCGAAAAACATTCCATAGACGGCCAACAAATAGAATTCAAATCGGCACCACAAGTACACTATTATCAGCCAATGAATATTAAGAGGAACTCCTACTTCCTCATAATTATATTATCAGCAATGATACAAAAACAATGTATCACTGCTTCCGATAAAAGTCAATATAAAAACAAAAATAACAAAAAATTATCGGGATAAAAAAAGAATTGAAAAATGAACAAAATAATGGGGATTATGAAGTGAAAAAGGGGCTTATTATCGCTCGTTTTATGTATTTGAAGACTTGGATTTAGATGAAATGATAATTTTTTCTTCGGGCGATTCGGTAGTTGTCAAAAGTTTCAAAAGCCATAGCTCACTAAATATTAAAATTACCGCGGCAGGCATCATAGTGACACCGGCAAAATCATGGAAGAATTTTTCCGCGGCCTGTGAACTAACAAGCATAAAAAGTACAGCGGTTATACATAGTCTTATAATATTGCATATTACAGCAATAGGAATGCTGGAAAACAAAACAAACGCTTTCTGGAACCTTGAACGTTTCACCATATAGGCAATAAATGCAGATACAATAATGAACGCGGTCAGCATCCTCAGGCCGCTGCATGCTTCTTCTACGGCCATTGTTGTACCGCGATTCAATGTAACAACATTACCCTGCTGGCTGACATTGGCACCAAAGGCCTCTAACAAAAAGACAGAACCGGAAGTTGCTATTTTTTGCAGAGGACCGCTTATAAGATTGTGGATCTGGCCGGGAAACGGAACCATGAGGAAAAGAAACATAATAATCCAGAACGTTCTTTTAAATAAATCTATGCCTGCTACAGTAAGAACCAATCCTGCAATCATTAATACGAGCGAATATCTTTCAGCTGATTCGTACATATATAACAGGCCGAATAATCTCGCGGCATGTGCCGCAAAAAGCAGTATTATCCCATACCAGAAAGGAGAAAGAGTTGATTCTTTCAGTTTCTTTCTTTCCTTCCAAACAAGAAAGAGTGCTGTTATTGGGACAAGCTGGCCGGCCGAATAATCATCGTCACTTTGCCATTCATCTATTAAATCTGTAATAACCGGCCAATAGGCCCACAAAGTAACCGCAGTCAAAGCAAAGATTATTATCCACAAAACAATAGAACTATCCTGTCTAAGTTCTTTATTTGATATAACTAAATTATCATTTTGCCGCATATTATTGCTAATCACTTTCAGTATGCATAGATGAATTATTCATATCTGAAATTTGTTCTGTTTCAGATTTGTTTATATTAAAACCAGCAAGCAGATTCCTTAATAATGGCGCCGATTCGACCGCAAAATCACAAATTGTCTTTTTTACCATTTCAGAATCCTGGTTTGCTGAAATCGGTGAAGTAATCTGTATTTGGGCTGTATATTTGACCGCACCTGAACCTTTCCATATTTTTGATCTTAATAACTCAACATCACTACTCAACGTACCATCAACTATGTAGTAATTCAGCAGCATAATCTTATTCTGAATCAGACTTCCTCTTGAAAACTGTAAAATATTGCATGGCAACTTCATCCCATCTTCCAAGAGTAGTTCCACAGGTTCAACATGTCCTCTCGTCCAACCTGCTCCTACATAACAAACCTCAGGGCGATGCGGTATCAAGTCACGCGCCCTTTGCCCAAAAGCTACATAAAGAGCAACACCTTCCAAGCCGCCTTCACGCATATAATTCCGGCTGATATGAGCATCTGTATCGGTAGCTTCAATTATTGCTTCATCCAGAGGTGCCTCTCTGCCGGCCCACGAACCTATCTGTATAGGAAATTTCGCTAATGCATTAGGATCAATCGGGGGCATTTCTACAGAATAAAGCAGCTTATTTGCAAGAATACGATGCGACAAACCAAACACAAACATCAAAATTATTGCTGTTATCGCAACTGGAATTAACGTTTTACTTCTTAATGTTTTCATTTCCATCTTTAATCAATATAACAATTTTCTATTGCTCTATTAGCATTTGGTCCCCACTTTGCGTCAAAAAGACTAAACGCAACAAGTGGAGTAAATATTTTAGAGAAACATGGTTTTACCGCGGAAATATCTTTATCAAACAAATCTTTTATTTTTTCGATATCGAAAAACTCACGCGGCAGAGTATTTATCGAATTTAGTACAAGTTCCTGATATTTCTTTGAGAAAGCTAATAACGCGTCAATATCATGATAAGCACTCTGATTAAATGGATGCACGGTTGTTTTTTTCTTTCGGCTTCTCATATAATTTTGTGCTTTCCAAACCAAAGAAGACCTTTTTAGTAATTCGTGTGAAATTTCTGAAAAACTCTTTACGAACGGCCAATAAGATGGTGAACAGAACCTAGCGGGAAGGCCAGTTTTGGGATCTTTACAATTCGACAGCTCACCTGAGACATTGTGCAGCGCATATCTGATTAAACGGCCGCCTCTCTTCCACTTGAACGGAATCGATATCGCAAAATCTGCAAGTTCATTATCATATATGAGAGAGCGGTCAATTAGACGGGTTCGATTTGTTCTGGTTGTTGGTGCAAGATCGGATACAGCTAATATATTATCATAAGGGAATCGATCCGCAAGGTCTTCGATTTCTCCACCGGCAGAGAACCATTGGGAAATTCTTTTAATTTGCTGCTCTTTTGCCGAACCAAAAGCATCACGAAGTTCATCAGTCATAATCAGCGATATTAAATCCATCGGACCTGATTCTCGTACAAGCTTGGATTCCAAGAGTATTCTTCCTATTGTTCTGTTTTTGATATATTCCGGTAGTGATTTGGTCCTCAACAGAAATGAAAGATCAATATCATTTATAAATACTCCTTTTAACACCTGATCAAAATACAAACCAGCAATAACCGCATGTACTCCCGAATCGATTATTTTATCAAAAAAGGTAACTCCCCTGCATGCAAGAAATGAACTAAGAATTCCTTCATTAATATCCACTGAGGCATTTGCCTGTAATACAGGATAATCTGTAGTTCGAGGCAACTCGATACAAGACACACCTCGCGTAGCCGCTACTTTTAATGTCAAGTCTCGTTCCTGGTTTTTCATATCGGCATTTACGAGTGTTACACCCTTAACATTATCCGGGGCAAGAGAAAGAATAAAACGCGAGTCTAATCCACCGCTAAGCAATATACCCACTCCGCACTGATCAGAGGTACGTTTTTCTACAGCTTTTTTCAGAATATCCTTAAGCTTAAATGATGCCTCTTTCCATGAAGAAAATTCAGTTTTTGCACTCGGATCGAATTTAAAATATCTATTAATATCAAGCTTGCCATTAGTCAATACCACATGTGCCGCCGGAGGTAATCTTTTGATATCAGAAAATAGAGTTCTGTCACTGATGACTTTTTCAAAAGCAAAAAACTCCGAAACAGCTATGGGATCATATTTGAGTCCAACTCCATCAAGACTAAGCAGACTTCGTACAGATGACGCAAAAGCAAAATCTCCCTCTTTTTGCCAGTAAAAAATTGGACGTGACAAAAATCTATCCGTATATAGATGAAGGCGATGATCACATGTATCATATATCGCAATAGCAAAAGAACCATTTAACTGACGTATAAACGAAGGCCCGGATTGCAAATACATATACAGACAATATTCAGCCCTTTGTATTGTAGCTTCCGAATCTCGAAGTGGCTGAGGTACTTCATCACTATCAGGATAGACCTCACCATCAATGAAAAGATAAACGCCCGAATTCTGTGCAATCGCGGATTTTACGGGAAATTCCTCGCTGTAATCCACAACTCCACCTGAAAAAGAATCCTGATTTATTGTTTTCAAGCGATCTTTGGGTGAGTAAGTAACAGGTATCGCCATTTTATTTATTATGGCGGAATCAATTACATTTTTAGGACAAGTAGTTTTATAACCCAGTATTCCCGGCATTATCGAATCTCCCTTTAAGAGAAAAAACATATTCTGTTAAAGCATGAAAAGCCCACGCCTGTGACCATCTCATATAAGGTATACGGTTAGTGAAATACTTACCTTTACGAAAATAGAAATAACCTTTATTACTATAAAGATTCTTAATCATCCAGTTGACAATTTGTTCTGTAAATTCTTTATATTTTATGTTTTCCCGGCTGAAAAAACTTATAGCTTGAGCCGGCGCATGTATATCTATCGGATACGTTCTATCATAATAATATTTCGGCGCCCCGTCATCCAGAAAAAATTTCTTTGCGTAATAGTCCATTCCAAGACTGTAAGAATCCTTATATTCAAGCCCAATGCCTTCACTCATAATGTATCGAATAGCCTGAAGATTAAAACCCGTATGAAACGAATCTATCCATTTTTGATTGTTCGTATCCGCATAAAACCATGATCCATCCTCGCGTTGATGCCGCATTGAGTAAGCAAGACTTTGCTGAACCGCATCTTTCAATGAATTATCCTGACAATGTTTTATCAGGCGGGCAAGAATAGAAGAACCCATAAGATTAGCGTTATGCACAACTTCAGTGTCTATCGGCGTATAGCTAAAGCAAAATGTATTATCCAGTTTTGTTCTGTGAAGGTCTTTGAGAATAAAATCCTTTATCGGAATAGCCATATTCAGAGCTTTTTCTCTGCCTGTCAGAGCATAACAGTCAAGCAATGCATGACCAATAAATGAAGTATTTACAATAGTTGGTGTCGCTTTAGGACGCATGGCAGACCTTGACTGCCAGCCAAAATTATAACCCCAGCAATTGCCGGAATAATTGACACACTTCAGCTTTTCAAGCAATTCGATGAAGTAATCGATTTTTTCGAGATATTTATTATTTTTCGTAAGAGCAAAAAGTCTCGAATAACCCCAAAGAAAAAGACCTATTCCTTTAGGATTATGACCTTTTTTTATACCAAACAGAGGCCTGAAATTTACAGGTGAACGCCTGAAAAATTGAGTTGCGGCGATTCTTATCCATTTGCTCTTTGCTCCAATCAGTTGAATGAAAGGACTATTCAGAGCATCATAGGGATCATACCCTGCAAAATCCTGCGATTCGATATAAGCAAGCATTTCATCGATGCAATTTTCTACTATTTCCTGAACCATAAATTATAAAGCTATAACCTGCCTTGTACGAATGGATTCCATAACAGCAAAGGTAGTCTGCATTACAGAGAATATT
>CAZMPL010000070.1:0-12975 GCA_964567805.1 uncultured Pirellulales bacterium
ATGCCGCCCGAATAGTCATTGGAATAATATGTTTCTTGAGCATCAGAAAACCTTTTCAAATTATATATACGAACAGAAATGACCGTATTGTATAAAGTATCCGATTAATGTCAATTAATAAGAATTGAGATGATAGAGGTATTTGATACTGAATAATACAAAAACATTCATCCAGGCAATGTCCTGTGTGAAAACATTGCCTGGATTCGAGAATGATTATGATTCAATTATGGAGCTGTACTTTCGTACGAAGAAGCGGATTCTACAGGTCCGCTGATATATTTTGCATAATTCGGATAGGAGCACAGCGGCAGGCTGCGATTTCCTGAAGTTACCACGAGTGTTTTGGCTGGAGCTTCATTTTTCTCTACCCATGCGAAAAGTATATTCCTTTTGTCATATTGATTTGGTATTTGGAATGAAGGATTCGTTTGTCCATCGCCATTTGTGGCGTAACTGTTTCCACTCAAGCCGTGACCTGTCTGTGGAAGCACGAATAATCGAGCGAATGCGTCAACTGTATCCTGCCCCATCTTGTCGATAACAGACTGGTAATAATCCAGTTGCGCTCCCGGAGAAGCGAGCGTATCGTTTGTACCTATTGTCACAATAATTTTTCCGCCTCGTTTGTAAAATTTAGAAAGGTCCGGATTTGTTGAGTCGAGCCACTGAGAGATTTCTTCTCTGCGTTTATTGTATTTGCCGCCTTCGACATAATCGAGCGGATTGGCTGAAAGTTCCTTCATCAAAAATCCTGTTACACCCAATACACCCATATGCGAGTGAACACGCGCGTTTTCAGGAGCACCTTCCTGTCCTTTGTATCGAGTTGAATCCATAAGACCTGAACCGGAAACATCAGTATTGGGTACCCACATTCCGAAAGTTGTCACTCCGTTTGCGAGCGGAGTAGCGAATTTGTACCTGCTGTAAATAAATTCGAGGGTTTTAATCTGGCCGTCTGTCAATTTAGCTGATGCGGATGTATCATTCGGATTTGGGTCAACTCCACCGGGTGCTCTCAAAGCTGCCCAAGGATCAGTTGTACCTGTACCGTCAGTGACATCGAAAAGTCTGCGAGCGGCGGCATAATTATTGATGATTCCATCCGCCAGGCCATCAAGCTTGTCACACTGTCGTATAAATTCTGCGCGAATCGCATTGACTTTCGATGGCGTGACCCAGTTAGCTGCTGGTTTTTCCTGAATCCGGATAAGCTCGGGCGCAAGCATTAAAGATGAGAAATTCACGATAGGTACATCGGCAAGAATACCGTCATAATCTTCGGGATAACGCTGTGCGACTGTAAGAGCTTCTCGTCCACCTTGTGAACCTCCAGTATAATAATTGAAACGAGGACGCTCGCCATAAACTCTTTCGATGATAACCATTGCGGCATCATGAGTCTTTTTCATCTGCATGTAACCCAGGTTCTTAATTGCTTCATCATTGAGGGCCCATACATCACCAGCATTTGAGCCGCCTCCCATCATTCCGCCGCCCATCATACCACCACCGAACATACCGCCGCCTCTCATACCACCGCGTGCGCTGGCATCAGGAGCCATAGCAGCACCAGGAACTCCACCTTGAGGCGGAACATTACCACGTCCGCCTCGAGTAGCGCCTGGAGCTGCACCACGTGTACCTCTTCCACCCATCATTCCGCCCCCCATCATGCCAGCCTGATGTCCTGAATCACTACCATACATGACTTCATGCGAAACTGAAGCTCCTCCTCGGGCTCCACCGCCGCCCATCATGCCGCCGCCACCAACAGTAATGGAGCCGTTCATTCCGCCTCCACCCTGCTGTATAGCACGACGATTCCAGCTTGCTGGCAAAACTACTCGGAAATTGATTGGGTATCCACATGGATCAACTGGCATTATCGCACCTTCAACTATGGCCGAACTGGCTTCAGGTGTAGCTCCTGCGACCCACCGCGGCGCAGAAAGATTAACTGCACTGACTGGTTCGCCAATAAGTGAAACAGGAATTGATGTGCCAACTTTTTCGACGGTTACGTTTGCTTCGGTTATGGTTATATTCTCACTGGCCTGTGCCAATTTTGAACCTGGAGCCGGAATAGATTCTGCGGCTGACAAGAAATTTGTGATTGCAAATATGATGAACAAAACAAAAGTGACGACAGATATGCTGTTTTTCGTTTTCATGATGCATCCTTTTCTAAAAAAATATTACAAGGACAACTATATACTACGTACACGTAACATAATACTAAATTGCCCATATTAAAGTCAATCAAAAAAAAATTTTAGATAATCTCATTAAAACTTTCGAATACAGGTTATATAAGTTTATGGTTTATTTAAAGTAGAATCTGTATAATTCCTTGATGAATTTGACAGAAGAAATAAAATCCAAAGCTCTTGAGTTGGGATTCGATATTGTTGGAATTACCAATGCAGGGCAAATCGATTCTGAACAGATACAAAAACTCGAATCGTGGCTTGAATCTGGTTGTGCCGGACAGATGTCCTACATGCACAAAAATATCGACAAAAGGATAAATCCGTCACAACTTCTCGAAAACGCTCGGTCAATCATTATTGTCGGCTTGAATTACAATCAGCAAGAGATGGTGCCATTTGACCGAACCCAATATACTGGCAAAATCGCGAGTTATGCATGTTATGAGGATTATCATACATTTATCAAAAAGCTATTATTTGAACTTTCTGATTTCATCCGTTCTCTAATCGATAAAGATTTTAATTTCAAAGTATGTGTGGATTCAGCCCCAATAGCGGAACGCGCACTGGCGGTTAGGGCGGGTTTGGGATTCATCGGGAAAAACCACATGCTTATAAATCCTGAATTGGGCTGCAAAATTTTCCTCGGCGAAATCATAACCGATTTGAAACTTGAACCTGATCGAAAAAGTAGGGTGCGTGATAACGCACCAAATGAATCCTATTGTTCGACATGCAATAAGTGTATCAAGGTTTGCCCTACAGGTGCATTAAGGCCGGACGGTTTTTTAGACGCAAGTAAGTGCATTAACTATCTGACTATAGAATACAAAAGTGAAATTCCGCCTGAGCTTGAAGAAAAAATCGGCGATAGACTCTTTGGATGTGAGGAATGTATAAACGTTTGTCCATATCAGAAAAACGCTCCTGTATGTAAAAACAAACAGTTCAAATATTATCCCGAAAGAGTTAAGATAAATCTTAATGAAGTTTTGAATATGAACGAAGAAACATTTAAAACCAAATTCGGTGATTCTGTAATGTACCGAACCGGTCTTGAAACTCTAAAAAGGAACGCCCGAATTTGCCTGGCTAAAAGAACTTCTTCATAACCGCGGCGGTGTGCATTGACAGAAGCATCAGATAGTCAAGGTCACTCAAGCTGTAATGTTTATCTTTCATGCCGTTATCCATATAGATAACACCGTGACATCCATTCGGCCGCATTACAGCCGCTATCAACGCGGAGCGTATCGCGTCATCCTCTTCGAGTTGTGCCGAAACTCTCGGAAGGACAAGGAACTGTCCCTTTTCGACCACTTGTCCGATTTTCGGTTGAAGTTTCAATTGCCCCAGGTCGATAGGCGAGCCGTTTCTTTTTTTGCCTGCGTGACAAACCATAGAACCGGAAGGCTGAGTTCTCAAAGCGCCCCAGACATGAGCCGCACTTAGCTGTTCTATTGTCAAATCCAGCAAATTCAGAAGAATTTCGTCCAGGCTCTCAGCGGAGCATATTTTTTCGGAAGCTACCGAGAAATCAGTCAATCTTCTTGCGGCCAGTCTCATCGCCGGGGCATGACTCGCGTCTGGTTTTCTGATAACTGTTTCGTGAGGAGGTATCGCCAGAGCCGCTTCAAGATGCAAAGTATCATCGAGCTGCATTTCCTTTTCTTCTTCTGTGATTTCCTCTTCGATTATCAAGTTAATTAAAAAATCAGTAATCCTGAGACAATCGCCGTGTTTGATTTCCGCTTTGTGAATCGCTTCGTCATTGAGGTAAGTTTTGCTCGTAGAATCAAGGTCTTCGATGAACCACTTACCATCATCGGAGCTTTGAATTACCGCATGTTGTCTTGATACCGCTCTGTCAGGCAAAAAAATGTTACTGTTCTGCCCCCTACCTATCAAAATAGGCCCCTTTTCGAACTGAAACTCTTTAGTATTGCCGTCTTTCTGTTTTAGGAGTATACGCATCGGATGTCTCCTTATCAAAGGGCTGCATTTTTGTATTATTATAAGATATTTAGATTATCGTGTCAACGGGCATAAATTTTATAAATTCCCAGGAAACTCGAGAATTCGCATAATTCACTTATAATTTAAGATTAAACGGTTTTTTATTTATATTTTAAGAGGATAATAATAATGGCATTTAATTAAAACGGCTTAAAAAGTGACAAATTTTTAGGGCAATTATATGAAATTTAACTGTAAGATTTTATGTTTGTATAGCTTGTATAAATACAAAAGGCGGAATATATCCCGCCTTTTTCATCGTATGATAGAATTAGTTCAGAATTTAATAAGTTGATATTAATTGCGTTGTCCAGCGTTCATTAAAGCCGCTAAAAGGATATGGCGAAGTCTGTCAACGCTCAATTTACTAAGATATTCCTCAGTAAAATCAAGTTTGAATCTGCCATGGAAATTTTGGATTTTTTTTGTAAGTTCGTTTCTGCCTAAAGATGCTATTGTTGTCGCCTGCTTATCTAAATATGCTGCTGATGCCATTGTTTAAATCCTTTGTTAAATGGTTACTTTTATTTCAACATACATTCCTATCGTTTCAAAAACTCAGCGACTTTGGCTGTTTATAAAATTTATCTTTATAAAACCTAAAATTGCCTTATTATTGGCCTAAAATTTTTTTGTGATTTTTATGCAGGTCTGATAACTTTATATTATGAAAACAGAACAACTTAATTATGAATTGCCGGAAGAGCTTATCGCACAGCAGCCATTACCTGTCCGAACAGATTCGCGATTACTTGTCTTAAGCCGCTCGAACGGAAATATTTTGGATAGCCGTTTCAACAAACTCTATGAGTATTTATCACCCGGAGATTGTCTTGTTTTGAACGATACGAAGGTTTTACCGGCTCGTTTTTTCGCAAAGCGAGCTTCCGGCGCAAAACTCGAAGGCTTGTTTCTGGAAGAATCTCAGGGCAATATATGGACTGTATATTTAAAAGGTTTGCGAAAAATTAAAATTGGTGAAAAAATTTACCTGCTCGATCAGGATAAAAACGACTCATATCAGGCAAAAATAATTGAAAAGCCGGGCGACGGAAAATGCCTTTTGCAAATACAGTCAGATGAATCGGCTCAAGCTATTCTTGAGAAAATCGGTTTTCCACCTCTGCCGCCGTATATCAAACGGGATGATAATACTGAAATCGCTCAATCTGATAAGGATCGCTACCAGACGGTTTACGCTCAAAAATCCGGAGCGGTCGCCGCACCTACCGCGGGTCTACATTTTTCAGATACTTTAATTGAGCAGCTTAAAAAACAAGGCATTAAATTCGCGAAAGTTACTTTGCACGTAGGCGCAGGGACATTTAAACCGATAACAACTGAAGAAGTCGAGGACCATGAAATTCACGAAGAAAATTTCAGTATCGATAAAGAAAACTGTAATATCATAAACGAGGCGAAAAAATCCGGCTCAAGAATAATTCCCGTCGGTACGACTTCAATGCGTGTTCTCGAAACAATAGCTTTGAATTCGCGGGTAGAACCAATAGATTCTTCCACGAAATTATTTATAACCCCCGGCTACGAATTTAAAATATGCGATGCTATGATAACGAATTTCCACTTGCCGAAATCTTCGCTGCTTGCGTTGGTTGGCGCATTTGCGGGACTTGATAATATTCTCGCGGCGTACAAACACGCTATCGAACAACGTTACCGCTTCTTCTCCTACGGCGACGCAATGTTTATTCACTGACATAAAAAAAAACAGCACGGATTTTATAAAACCCGTGCTGTACGTAATAACTTATTTTATAAATGTAATTATTTATACATTTCGTCAAAATGAACTTGTGCGCTGACTACCGCGGCTCTCATCATGTCTTCTGCTTTCGCGGTTTCTCTCTGGGCAAGTAATTTCATCAGGTCTTTCGTATTAAGCTCTTTTGCTGCCATTTCACAGGCTTCCCAACTCAATACACTGCGAATAACTCTGTCAATTCCCTGCTCTGTATTGTCATAGGCTCTGGTCTGCATATCGTGACCTTTCCAACGTGCGAATTTTGCCTGCTGAATGAGTCCCGCAATAGCTATATTCATTCCGTTGATTCTCGCCCCATGGTCAATGTCATATTTTCCGGGGCCGCCTAAAATTATGCCGTCATTGTAACCCTGGCTATTGAGATGCATATGAACCATCATACCATTGTCCAGTTCCTCGACTGAATCATATACATGGTCAAGACTAACCATTTCCGAGTGGCCGAATTCCTTGTTTACGCCCTTATTCTTTCTTGATACACCGTATTCTTCTTCAAGCCTGAACCAGAAAAGCAAAGCGCTTGCGACTGTCGGAATAAGCATAGCCGGGTGACCTTCGTTTGGTTTCGGTTCGAATCCGATATGAAGTTTCCCGCCCTTTTTCTGTTCGTATTTGCATAATCCGGCAATACTTTCCTTGAGATTCTCATACATCTTCTTGATTCCAACGGTTGCGATATCATAACCGAAAGAACCGTTCCAGATTACGAACGCCGGAGCTTTCTCAATGTCAGGATGCCATGTTTTCTTTAATATACCATAAGCCAGATCAACGGTTTTTGTTCCAAGCTCTTCCGCGGCTTTGCGTTCCTTCGGATCCAGCGATGCGATTCCGCCGTATGCGAAGTGACTATGTGCGCCAGGTGTAATCATAGCAAGGTACAACTTGTTGCTGATCAGCGCATCGGCGACTGCGGCTGCGTTATTATCATTGACTTCCGCATCGTAATGCATTTCAATACCGAGTTCGATATTCTTTGGAAGTCTTGGCCTAATTCTTTTTGCGACCAGTTCGATCATTTCAGGTGTTCCGAAAGAACCACCCCATTCAGGTCTCATGTCACCCGGGACAAATCCGCCTTTACCTGGATTGAATGTCCATCTGCATATGCTGTGTAATGATTTTTTTGCCATTTTGTTTCTCCTATAATTCTTGTCTTTTATTTTTTAAGGCAAGCACAGATTAATTAGTGTTAAATATAATCATTCAGATAGTTTTCAAGTAATTCCTGTTTACCGCTTTGTACTTTCGGCTCGCCGTTCTTGATTGTATAAGCTTCGAGTTCTTCGAAACCAACTTTCTTGCCTTCAATTTGCTTACCAAGCTCTTCACCCCAGCCTTTATAACGGTCTTTAACAGCTTTTTCGAAGACCTTATCACCAATCATCTTTGCGGCGTTCTTTAAACCGCGTGCGAATACATCCATTCCGCCGATATGAGCATAGAACAAATCGACTGGATCAATTGACTGGCGTCTTACATGTGCATCGAAGTTGAGACCGCCGGTAGTGAAACCGCCGTTCTTAATGATTATGTACATAGCCATTGTTGTTTCATAAAGGTTTGATGGGAACTGGTCAGTGTCCCAGCCGAGAAGCAGGTCGCCGCGGTTTGCATCGACTGAACCGAGAAAATCATTTGCGGCGCAGAATGCCAGTTCATGACAGAAATCATGGCCAGCCAATGTTGCATGGTTTGCTTCGATATTCATTTTGAAGTACTTAAGCAAATTGTTCTTCTGCAAGAATGCCAGGCAGTTACCAGCATCGAAATCATACTGATGCTTTGTCGGTTCTTTTGGTTTCGGTTCGATATAAAGTTGTCCCTTGAAACCGATTTTCTTTTTATAATCTACCGCCATTTGCAGAAGAAGAGCCATATGATCTAACTCACGTTTCAAATCTGTATTGAGTAAAGTATCATAACCTTCGCGGCCGCCCCAGAATACGTAACCTTCACCGCCGAGTTCTTTTGTTATTTCCATAGCCTTTTTAATCTGGCTTGCAGCGTATGCGAAAATCGCTGGTGATGGGTTTGTACCCGCACCGGCCATGAATCTGCGGTGTGAGAATGCATTTGTTGTGCCCCAAAGCAATTTCATACCTGTATCGGCCTGAAGTTTTTTGGCTTTTGCAACAATTACATCAAGACGTTTATTTGTTTCGGCCAGATTATCTGCTTCAGGAGCAATGTCTCTGTCATGGAAGCACCAGAAATCTACACCAATCTTTGTGAAGAATTCGAAAGCGGCTTCCATTGTCATATCTGCTACTTTCATAGGGTCAGATGAGTTATTATAATTGCGAATTATCGTGTTGCCGCCAAACTGGTCTTGTCCCAAATTCTTAAAAGTGTGCCAATAGCATGAAGCAAAACGCAAATGTTCCGACATTTTCTTGCCGAGAACAACTTCGTCCGGATTATAATATTTGAATGAGAGAGGATTCTTTGAATCCGGTCCTTCATATTTCACTTTTTTCACTTCTGGAAAATACTCTGTCATTATATTAACTCCTTTCTCGTACATTAATAACGAGACACCCTATACTCTTATTTGAGACGGGATTTATGATTTAATTTGTTTCGTTAAAACTTCCAACCAATTCTGATAAGCCTGTTTATATTGGGCTTTCAGCTTTTTATCAGGTTCAATTGTCTTTACAGGTTCGAGACCGACAAAGGCATCCTGCGGGCCTTTATATATTCCAGCACCGATTCCAGCGCCTCTGGCCGCACCTTGTGAGCCGTCGGTTTTATATAATTCTACCTTTGCTCCGGTTATTGTCGCGAACGCCTCCGCAAACAAAGGACTCAGGAACATATTAGCGTGACCTGCTTTTACGGTTTTCATCTTAATTCCAATGTCACCCATTATTCCAAGACCATAATTTAACGCGAAGACAATTCCTTCCTGAGCGGCTCTGAGGAAATGTGCCCTCTTGTGTACGTTAAAGTTCCAGCCGTGAACGGATGCGCCGATATTTTTATTTTCAAGTGTTCTTTCCGCACCGTTACCATAAGGTAATATTACCAATCCTTCAGAACCGACTGGTACCTGTGCCGCCAGGTCATTCATCTGAGGATAATCTATACCTTCCGGCACAAAATTATGCTTGAGCCAGCTATTGAGGATTCCCGTTCCGTTGAGGCATAACAGAACACCGTAACGCTGTGTTTTTGGTGTATTATTTACGTGAACAAAAACATTCACTCTTGAAAGCTTATCATAGTTCTTCTTGTCACTTACGCCGTAAACAACACCAGAAGTACCCGCGGTTACAGCTACTTCTCCGGGTTTTAATACACTCAGTGACAGAGCATTATTCGGCTGGTCGCCTGCACGATAACTCACTTTCGTACCTGCGGCTAAACCAAGTTCCTGAGCGGCTGATGCCGTCAATTCACCCTGTACAGAGAAAGTCGGAACACGATCAGCTATAAGCTCTTCGGAGATACCTGCTTTATCAAGCAGGAAACCGGCAAGCTCTTCCTTTTCATAATCCCACATTATTCCTTCGGACAAACCCGATGGAGTTGTCTTGATTTCGCCTGTCATTTTCATGGCGATAAAGTCACCAGGGAGCATTATTTTATCGATTTTAGAATAAAGCTTCGGTTCGTTTTCCTTTACCCACATGAGTTTTGCCAAAGTGAAATTTCCGGGCAGATTGAAAAGCTTCTTAAGGCATTTAGCTTTGCCGATTTGCTGAGCTGCTTTTTCGCCGTATGGGACAGCTCTGCTATCGCACCAGATTATAGAAGGTCGTAAGACCTGCTGGTTTTTATCCACCGCGACAAGTCCGTGCATCTGGTACGAAATACCAATTGCTTTTACGTCTCCGGGTTCGAATTTAACCTGTTGAGCGATTTTTTGCGATGTAATTTTTACATGTTCCCACCACGTTTGAGGTTCCTGTTCCGCCCAGCCAATTTTTTTGGCAATAATTTCAAGTTCAACATTAGGTGAAGTCGCACTTGCGAGAACTTTACCTGAATCTGCGTCCATCAGGGTAGCTTTTACTGACGAACTTCCAACATCGTATCCGAATAATAATCGCGCCATATGTGCTCTCATTCCTTATAAAATTGACAAAAAATCATTCATTTTCGGGATTATAACCGCTAAGTAAAGACTGCTCAATAATATTCTTTAAAAAAGATAGGAGATTATAAGTCTATACAAAAAACTTTTATTGTCAATTTCCGTAATATTTGTTAGGATATCAATACTGAAAATGTGAATGAGGGGGCGAACGGCTTCGACCGGATGACGGATGGTCAAGTCGCATGCCCAGGACACCGGTTGGCCTGGTTAAAAATCCGGTACTAAATTTTAATTGGCAACTATCAGTATGCCATGGCTGCTTAATTAGCAACCCGTTCTGTCAGATTATGCCTGCGGATCTGATAAGAGCGTCAAAAAGCGGGCTATACTGAGCTGGTTTTTCGGGACGGCTCGGTGAAACTTTCTCGAAATAGCCGAGTCGAAAGCCTGTCGTTTGGCGTTTGACAACGCGAAACTATAAATTAATCGACTAAGCATGTAGAAGCTTGTCTTGAAACATCTCGGGACGGGGGTTCAAATCCCCCCGCCTCCATTTTCTCATTGAAAATGAGGATGTGACTCGTTCGCCTGAAAATGCCTGTTTTTCACTGTTTAACACAGTAAAACCACTGTTTCTATTAGTTTCAATCAAGCAGGAATTGTTCTGTTTTTATCGCTTTGGTTGGCAGTTTTTGGGCAGTTTTTATCTTCTCTATTTTCGGCAATACAATCAGTACCTGTCATAATCGCTGTATTCTGTCTAACAATAAAATCAGGAAGGCTTTCGATTGTTTCCTTCTGTTGCCCGGCGTAACTGACTATATTTCGATAAAGTTCAATCTGCTGTTGAATGACGCATTAGAGTTTGTATCGTCTTTACATTTGCACCGGAATCAACAAGACATGCGGCAGTTACTAAGCCGACATAACCACCTATGTTCGTTTATATTTAATTCCTTAGCTAATTAATGCTGCTCGATATAATTGTTATTCAACAGTCACAGACTTGGCCAAATTTCTTGGCTTGTCCACATCTAACTCTTTTAAGTCAGCTACATGATATGCAAATAACTGCAATGGAATTATGTTAATCAAAGGAGAGAGCAACTCGTTAGTTCCTGGAATGCTGATTATATATTCAGAAAGGCTTTTTATCTGATCATCAATTTCATTTGCCAAAGTAAGAATTCTGCCTTTTCTTGCTTTGACCTCCTGCATATTGTTTATCACCTTATCATAAGTCTTATCTTTAGTGCAGATGAAAAAACTCGGCATATTCTCATCAACTAATGCAATTGGGCCGTGCTTAACCTCAGCTGCAGGATACCCTTCTGCGTGAATATAAGAAATCTCCTTTAATTTTAATGCCCCTTCCAATGCAACCGGATAATTGATGCCCCTGCCTAAAAAAAGGAAGTTCCTGCTGTCTTTAAACTCTTTAGCAATCTCTTTTATTTTTTCAGATTGTTCCAGGATTTGTTTAATCTTACCTGGCAGCATTCTTATTTCTTCGTAAATTTTTTTGTCAGTTTGCAGTCCCTTCTTTTCGCTTAAATGAAGGGCTAAAAGCAAAAGAGCCATAATCTGGGAAGTAAATGCCTTTGTACTGGCAACTCCAATCTCAGGTCCTGCATGAACATATATGCCTTTTCCGCATTCCCGGGATATTGTGCTTCCAACAACATTTACAATTCCGAAAATTTCTGCTCCTCTTTCTTTAGCTTCTTTTATTGCAGCAAGGGTGTCTGCAGTTTCTCCTGATTGCGATATTGCAATAACTAAGTCAGATTCTCCTAACATGGGGTCCCTATATCTGAATTCAGATGCATAGTCAACCTCCACTGGCATCTTTGCTATGTGTTCTAACAAATATTTACCAATTAATGCAGAATGCCAGCTGGTCCCGCATCCTAACAGGACTATTCTCTTTATTTTCCCAAGGTCCAGGTCAAAAGAAAGTCTAACATTGTCCTTAAGCTTGCCTGAATAGGTTTTTTCAAGAGATTCAGGCTGCTCAAAAATCTCTTTTAGCATAAAATGTTTGAACCCTGCTTTTTCCAACTGCTCGATATTCCACTTTATCTCGCTGACTTCAAATAAAACTTTCTCTCCATCGAAATTTTTAATCTCTACGCCATCTTTTCTTAGTATTGCTATTTCATTATCTTTTAAGTACACAACATTCTTGGTATTTTCAACAATTGCAGTTGCATCTGAAGCAATTAGTTTTTCATTTTCACCAAGACCAACTATCAGGGGAGAGCTTTTTCTTATTGCGATTATCTCCTCTTTGTCTTTGCACAGCACAACAATTCCAAAAGCCCCTTCCAGGAGCGAAACAGTTTTCATGACTGCTTTTTCCAAGTTATCTTTATAGAATCTGTCAATCAGATGAACAATAACCTCAGAGTCTGTTTGTGATTTAAATTTATAGCCTTCTTTTTGCAGGAATGCTTTCAAGGCATCGTAGTTCTCGATTATCCCGTTGTGAACTATAGCTATAGATTCTTTTTCGTTTAAGTGGGGGTGGGCGTTTATATCACTTGGCTCACCATGAGTTGCCCATCTTATGTGCCCTATGCCGATATTTCCATGAATACTGCTTATTTTAGGATCTTCTTCAATCTCTCTTAGCTTGCCCTTTTTTTTCACAGTAATAAGCTCTGAATTCTTTACGCAAATTCCGACGCTGTCATATCCGCGGTATTCAAGGGCCTTCAACCCATTTAGAAGGACTGGAAACGCCTCTTTTTCTCCAATATAAGCAATTATTCCGCACATAAAATACCTTTCAAAAGTAAATTTTATGAATATGATCTTCTGTCTGTACCGTTTCAACATAATTGGTACAAAAAGCAGGTAGAGACTTTTGACGATTTTGACTTCTGGTTACCATTTAATTTTTGATTATGTTT
>CAZMPL010000071.1:0-12963 GCA_964567805.1 uncultured Pirellulales bacterium
GAAATTGTTCAGCTTATAAATGAGAAATATGAAAACGACTACACAGGTTACAAACAACAGGTGACACAGAATTTTCTGGATATGGTTAAATTTGAGAAGAACAATCGTTTCAGAACTTCTCTTAAAAAGCCGTATTGGCAATTCGAGCTAAAGAGCATTAAAGATGGAATTATTGAAAGAATCGATAATGACATTGAAAGAAGAAATCGTCCTATGGCAAGCTCAAATCCTAAATCGCTTTCAAGTACAATTTTATCCGGATTCATAAGATATCAAGGTCCTTCTTCATACCAGGAACCACCCGGAATTGCATCGACAGGCTATAGCGGCACAGGTCATGATATTTCCAATGTAATGGTATGGCTTTTAAGTGATGATAAACCTGTTCCTTCTTTTCCATGGAAAAAAGATATTACACCTATCGATGTAAGCGCTACAGAAACAAAAAGTATTGCCACTCGTGTAATCAAAGCGTTAAACGATGCGGATATAAATTCTCTCAATACAATGATCCTGGAATCGAGAAATTTCACAAAACATGATGCAGACAAATTGATTAAGGATATTAGTTCTAATCCGGAAAAAATCCAGCCTGTTTTTATTAAGGACGCAAACAATATTTTTATAGAAGATAAATGGTCATGGTCTGCCGTTCGGGCAGATATTAAGGATAATCAAATAACAAAATCCTTATATTTTATTTTTCATTATAAAGATTCCTTGTATTGGCTTGCCTGGGCCGGCTTTGTTGATGAAACTCCCGAACCTGCACTCACGGCTGTATTTAACCGGTTAAAACCAGGACTTGAATTACCACCTGTCACTGAGACTGCCGAATCTCTTCCGCCTGTCAACATTGTCACTATTAATGACATTTCAGAAATGGAATCGCTCGAATCATTACAAGCCGGCTCAGACTGGAAAGTTCAGCTTGCGACAATTTCAGCCGGAGGTGCGATAAAAGAATTAGGACAATCTTCATGGCAAATGCTATATTGTAAAGCAACCTGGAACGATACAAACAAACCTCCCAAAACAATTCCATTCGGACGTTTCGAAGGACAGCATCTTGGTCCGATTGTCTGGACTCTAAACACAAATGGTTTTCGTGAAAAGCCGCTTGATAAAAGTTCTCGTGCCGTACCGCCGGTTTCTGTTCGTGGCGATGGTTGTATATACGCGGCTGTTTTACCCGCCGAAAGAATGAAGGAAGCATATTTACAGGTCTATTCAGCTATAGACGGCAGAGAGATAGCACGCCAACATATTACTCAGTCCGAATCTATCCAGAATTGGGGACGATTCATGACATACCAAAAAGATAAGTATTTTGGTGTTCCGGAAAATTTCGCGTGTGCGCATCCAACAATACCTCCTTTTACACCATTTAATCTATCTCCTGAAAACACTTCAATAAAAATAAACCTTAAAGATGGTTTCTTCGAATTGAAAACAGACAAACGTATTTTACCAACACAGGGAAGCAGATTATTAGCAAGATGGTGGATTAACGGCGAACCTGTAATGCCAAAAGTTATACAAGATGTAAACTTCCCGGGATATATTGAAACAGAAGGACTTGTAAAAATACTCAGACTCCCGGCTGCTATTCCCATCGCTGATTTAAACGCAAAACAAGGTGACAAAATCGACTTGCAGGTAATGCTCTGCCCGGATTGTATTAAATCGACCTCAAATAATAAATTGAATGATTTTTCTTTAAACGATTATGAATTCCCCTGTACTTTTATATTAAGTAATAGAATCAGTTTCAAAGTCGATTCTCAAATGCTCGCGAAACGCAATTCCCAAACTGTAAAAGCGGCACAATTCAAGTCTTTAACAAACGCAATAGAAAATGGAAATATCAAACAAGTTACAAGTCTGGTTTCCGCATGTCCGGAGCTTATTTATTTCCGTGATAATTCGAAAATGTCAGCACTGGATTTTGTATGCTATACAAGACCAAGGCCCCGCCAGCTTTTTACTATAAGCTTAGGTGGTCATATTAACTCTCAATACTGGAAAACTATGTCTGAAATTGCAGGCATTTTGCTCGATTACGGCTCAGAAATTAATGCACAAGACAGGAATAGGACTCCATTGCAGACACTTTTAGAAAAGGAAGACACGAATGACAAAGACAAAGCCATACCGGTCGAGCTTATTCAACTTTTGATTGATCGCGGTGCTGATTTGAATGGAGGTCAGGTTCAAGGAAATACAGATGGAACTCCTTTGTATCAGGCAGTTGAAATTATACAACTGTATAAATCGGACAGATTGGTTCCTATTGTAAAAATCCTGCTCGAAAACGGTGCTGATGTTTTTGCTACTTCCGATCGGGAAAGCCAACCTGTTTATGATAAGATAGATTCGATAAAAAAGAATGGTTTTACTAAATTAGCTGAAATGATTAGTAAATCCGGCGAAGAAAAATCCCAAATTTTGAAACCAAAAGTTCTCCTTGGAGCCGAAGAATTTCTTTCTTCTGTTCGTTATGCCGGCGAAAAAGAATTAGCCGCTTTGTGTGAAGAGTTACCTATAGAACGCGGCATGGACTGGCTTCGTTCAGGCAGGTCTTTGCAAAAAAGCCTTGGTTCCGGTTTGCAAGCTCTTTCGGATGAAAGAAAGGTTTATTTAAGGGGAGACTGGGCTGAAGTAGTCATACCAACGGGATTTAAAGCTGAAAATGCAAATTTAGTTATGGTACTGCTGAAAAATCCCGGAGGAGATTACCATGTGCTGAGAGCAGGCTTGCATGAAGACAGAGAGCCGGGAAGACACTTGGGAAATATAGAAATAAGTTTCAGAGAACTAAGAAACGCTGTTTACTATGGTTTCGGGGAAATTTATAGAAAACGAACATCAGGTGGTATGAGTACAAGTTCTCTGGGACGCTTCAACATGATATCAATTTCCATCGAAAAAGGACTCTTAACAGCACAGGGAGTAAATCTGCCTTCATGGATGCACTTCCGTACGGAGAGTACAAAAGATAACGTTTTCTTCTGGGAAGATACGTGGGAGCTTTATATCGCAAAGAGTATCACATTTTCATCAAATCAGCAGACTAAAAATGATAAGTCGATTTATTTGGCAGATGGTTGTATTACTGTTAAAAGCGCAACACAAACGATAATGTTTAGTGTAAGCGGCAATAAAGTCCTTATGAAAAAAGGTGACGAAGAAATTTTAAGTTCGCAATTTATTATCGATTTAAATACACTCGAAATAAAAAACAACGATAATGAGCTATAAAATGCGTTTTTTTGATATAACTTAAAATTATTATTATTTTAAATATATTTTTTGTTACGAAATTTTGTAACTTCCGTCTATAGATATGGCGAGCTCGAGTAGAATGAATAGTGAAAATATATGGAGTGTGAAGGTTGGACAAGCCTGTCAGGGCAGCCAAGAATCTGTAAACTGGCTGACCCGAGAGGCTGAAGGGAAGGTACGCGCGTATATTTACCGCGTTACCCTGGATAACGATTTATCCGATGACTTGACCCAGGAAACCTTATTACAAATGATTAAGTCCATAAGTAATCTTAAAGAGGAGGAAAACTTTTGGCCCTGGCTGTATCGAATCGCCCAGAGCAAGATACAGGAGTATTACAGGAGCAAAAAGAGAGAAACTGCTATTGCTGCGGAGGACTCTTTCTATAAAGATTTTCTCTCCCACCGGGGAGATATCTACCAAGATGAGAGTGTGCGCGAACTTCTTCAAAAGGATTTACTGAAAAAAGTAATGGTCGCGATGAAAGAACTCAAGCAGAAACAAAGGGCGGTTTTATCGCTTCGCTGTTTCGATAACTTATCTTACGCTGAGATAGCCGACACTTTCAAATGTAATGAAGTAACCGCACGAATTTTATTCTATCGAGCCAGGAAGGCACTTCAAAAGAAATTGTCGAACAAAGGCATCAGCGGAAATATGATGATAATGTGCCTTGGCCTGTTCGGAAGACTTACCTTATCGCCTGAGCCATCTGCTTCTTTTCCGGATAAACCTGTAAGCAAAGCATCCTTAAAAGTGGGTCCGGCCGCGACTGTTTTGGGTAATGTATTCTCTAAGAAAACCGCCGCATTAATAGCCGCCGCGATATTGTTATGGATATTCCTGTCTGGAAGAGATAACACAATTATATCTTCCGGATCTTTACTGCCGCAAAGGGATGAAATTTATAGCCTTCATTACACATTGCATTTTCAAAACAACGATCCCGGCGCCGGAAGCCAAAGCCGAGGCGCTTATGAACAATGGTATTATTTTCCCGAAGGTATAGACGGACCACTGTATATGCGAATGCAGAGATGGGATCCGAATACGGGCGAAAAGCTTTGCACATGGCTTGATAATGAACATGGAAATTATTATTACGATCCTGGTACAAGAACACTTTATCAATGGAACAGGCGAATACGATGGGCCAGCTTGAAAGTACGCCGTTATCCGAGTGATTCCACGGACTTTACCAATTTCATTTTGAAAGTCGAAGGTGAATTGCCGGCTGATACTACATACAGCCGTGACGAAGAAACCGGTATGTTGATAGACTCAGTTGATCACAGGCTTATTTTCAATGCACCGGATTATCTTACTAAATATGAATATAACACTCTTGATATGGAACCTTTTATAAATAACTTTCCTTCTGCTCTTCGTGAAATCGACCAGCGTGACGAAATGCACAAGAGAGGCTGGACCTATTTCAATATCGAAGGCGAGCTTGATGGGAAGAAAATAACAGGAAAAGGAAGAATTCCTTTTATCTACGATACATGCAAAGAATATGCTCCCTGGCTTACAATGAACGTCGGGGACGAGATTGAGATAGTTGACTGTAATTCGGGTGCTTATATCAGGCGTATAGATAATGGTGACATAACTTTTTACCCGGCAGGGACATTTTTTAAGGGGATGTTACGTCCATGGACCGGTCTGCACGCTATGGACGCGGTACGCCGGGATGCAGTCGAGCAAAGAGTCTGGTACTTTACAGAACTCAGCGAAGACAAATCCGACGCTATTATTACACTATATAATCCGGAGAAAGAAAACAATACCGATATGATATATACTATCGATATTGAGCATGACATTGTCGAAGAGATACTCATTACTATAGGCACAGATATAATAGGCTCACTTGAGTTTTCGTATCTTAATAACATTGATAATGTTTTGGATAAATATACCAAACCTGTAATACCAACTAATACAAAAACTGAGTTACAGGAATTACCTGGGATTTTATGGTTAACGGATCTTTCACAGGGAAAAATAGGCAAATAAGAGTTTGCGATAAGGATTAATATTTTAAATATTTTTTCGAATTAATATTTTTTGAGTAACAATAATTGATTTGTTACGTCTATTTAACAGTTGGGCGAGCATGAGTAATATGAGCAACGATTTAATATGGAATGAGCAGGTACAACAAGCCTGCCGGGGAAGTGAAGAATCTGTAAACTGGCTGACTCGACAGGCGGAAGCAAAAATTCGCGCGTATATTTATCGAGTGACTCTGGATAATGATTTATCCGACGACCTGACACAGGAAACCTTATTACAAATGATTAAGTCCCTAAGGAATCTAAACGAGGAGGAAAACTTTTGGCCCTGGCTGTATCGAATCGCCCAGAGCAAGATACAGGAGCATTACAGGAACAAAAAGAGAGAAAATGTTGCAACAGATGACATTTTTTACAAGGACTTTCTCTCCAGGCGAGGAGATATCTACCAGGATGAGAGTGTGCGTGAGCTTCTTCAAAAGGATTTACTGAAAAAAGTTATGGTCGCGATGAAAGAACTCAAGCAAAAACAAAGGGCTGTTTTATCGCTTCGCTGTTTCGATAACTTATCTTACGCTGAGATAGCCGATACTTTCAATTGCAACGAAGTGACCGCTCGCATTTTGTTTTATCGAGCCAGAAAAGCACTTCGTAATAAATTATCGAACAAAGGTATCAGTAGAAACATGATGATAATGAGTCTTGGCCTGTTCGGAAGACTTACCTTATCACCTGAAGCATCTGCTTCTTTTCCGGATAAACCTGTAAGCAAAGCATCCTTAAAAGTTGGTCCGGCCGCAACAATTCTCGGGAATGTATTCTCTAAGAAAACCGCAGCTATTTTAACTATCGCGTTAATTCTCTGGATGCTTCTTCCAAAGAAAGAATCTTCTCCAATAGCTGCGTCGGATAATCCTGCAATGCCTACTTTTAATCTGCCGTTAAGAAGTGAAATAAACAGCCTTCACTTTACTGTGCAGGTTATGACTATGGCTACTGATCCTAATGCCGATACCAGTCTGAGCAGAGGCGCTTATGAAAGATGGTTTTACTTTCCTGAAGGCATAGATGGGCCAATGTTTATAAGAATGCAAAGATACAAACCAGATTTCTCGTTAAAGCAATGCGCATGGCTTGAAAATGAAAATGGAAGTTACTATTACAATTGCGACGTTGATATAGTTCATATTATAAATTACCATTATTGCTGGCCAAATTTGAAAGTCCGACTGTTACCGACCGATTCGCAGGAATTTATAGATTTTATCGAAAAAGTCGAAGGCGAGTCTGATTTCGAAAGAGAATATTTTCGCGACGAAAAAACAGGTCTGGCGGTAAGATTGATTGATAACCGGTTTGAAAACGCCGCGGCTTATAAAACAAACTATGAATACAATACAGTTCCTTTGGACACGTATGAATATAAATGGGATGAGCCGGTCGAATCAGTCGAAGATGAGCGTGACACAATGCACAAAAGAGGCTGGACCTACTTACGTATAGAAGGTGAACTTGAAGGGAAAAAAATCTCCGGCCGCGCTCGTATTCCATTTATTTACAAAACGTGCAAAGAATACTCCGCCTGGATTTCTCTTAATATTGGCGATGAACTTCAATTAATCGATTGCCGCGATTGCGCTCAAATGAAAAAAACAGATGGAACTGTAATCGCAACTTATCCGGCCGGAACATTCTTAAAAGGCTTGTTAAGCCCCTGGATGGGAATGCACACCGCGGATGTTATTAGAAGAGACGCCGCGGAAAAACGGATATGGTTCTTTAGTGAATGGCACGAGAATGAAGAAGATGTAATCATAACTCTTTTCGATAAGGAAAACAAAAGCGATACGAATATTATATACACGGTAAGTTTTGACTATGATATTATCAAAAAGATAATATTTACTTCCGGCCAGGATATTAAAGGAAATCTTGAATTTACATACCTTCAGGACTTAGACAAAGAGACACCGGAATTCAAAGAACCAGTAATAACAGAGACTTCTGTTCAGGAAATTCCTGACACTCTTTGGATAATGGACCTGGCCGAAGGAAAGTTATAAATAGAAATTATCCCGTGCGCCCGGCGCACGCAGCAAATTTTGAAAATAAATAAAATAATTTCGTAATGACTGAAGGATTACTATGGAAAAAAGATTGCGAAATATCATAAAAATATTATTTTTTATCCTTTGTATGTATAATTTTTGCAATGCAAATGAAAGTCAAAAATTAACAATTACCGGCCAGGTTGTTGATTATATGGCAAGGCCTGTCAAAGACGCTGAAATAGCGGTCTATCAGGAACTTTATAATTATGATACCAGACAGGAATATGCAAAAGATATTTATCAGCTTAAAAACACCGACGCAAACGGTTGCTTTGCTATAGATGTACATGTATTACCTATTATAAAGCCTGTATTTATAGTTGCACGCAAAGAAGGACTTGCTCTTGGCTGGGATATATTTTTACCATCTGAGTGTTATAAAGATAAAATTATAATTCTTGAAAAACCCTTTATTTTAGAAGGATCTCTTGTTGATGAAAAAGGCCAGCCAGCAGCAGAAGCAAAAGTACAGGCTGTTCCTAAAAACACTTATTTACGAAGACTCGAACAAAGTCCAGTTATTGAGCCAAAACAATGGTTTAGTACAAAAACTGATTCTAATGGGAAATTTAGTTTTAACAATTTTAGTGCCGATGTAAGTGCCGATTTCTGGATTGATGCTCCCGGAAAGCTAATAACTTATCAATACACACCTAATTTCATGAGCGCCTGGGGATATGAAGTCGGCCAAAAAGATATTCAATTAGTCCTGCCGCGAGAAATTAAGGTTCATGGAAAAGTTATAGACGCAGAAAGTAAAAATCCGATTAAGAACACTAAAATGTATTTTCATCCCGAAGATATTACACAACATAATAATACATATTATCCTGAAGAAATAATTCCAGATTCGAACGGAAGTTTTTCATTTAAAGGACTTCCGCCAGGCAATAATTACGTTGAGATATTTTTTAATGATGAATCGCAATGGGTAACTAAGCGAATAAAATTTGAAATTAATCCTGATGATATGGAAAAAGAAGTATTAATCGAAGTTAATAAAGGCGGCTTAGCTGAAATTACCATTCTTGAAGCTTCAACAAAAAAACCTGTCACCGGTATAAACGCGTATTTTCATAAATCAGTAAAGAATGAAAATTCAGGTTTTTATAAAAATGCATTTTCAGAAAAAGATGGAATAATCCGCGTCTGGGCGCCTGAAGGTGAATGTAAATTCACTATTTTCAGTGATGGTTATTCTCCTTCAATAATAGAAAACGAACATATTACGATAACCAAAGGTCAAATTGCAAAGCGAGAAATTTTACTGGATCATGCCAGGCAAATATCTGGAATCGTAACTGATGAAAATGGAAAGCCTGCGACAGGAGTACTTGTTATGGGTAATCCGACAGGCGGAGTAGATTACACAGATAAAGAAGGAAAATTTAAAGTTACGTTAGAACCGGAAAGACCATGTGAAAGGCTAATTGCATGCGATACAAAGCATAATTTAGCGGCGATAACAGAAATCGGAGACATTTCAAAACCGGTTCATATTACATTAAATACAGCATTATCAATTAAAGGAAAAGTAACAGATCCAAATGGTATTGCAATTCCAGCGGCAAGAATAGGATTAACTTTACGGGCTTCAAACTATATTTCACCATTAACTGATGAAATAATAACCGATTCCAAGGGACAATATTGCTTTAGTGCGGTTCCACAAATATCAGAAGACTTTGAATATAGAATTTCAACTTATTCATCCGGATTTGGAACCCTTGAATATAAATCCATCCAGATGGATAAAATGTCAGAAACTATGGCGACATTAAGTACAACTGTACTTCAACCCGCCAATCAATCACTTTCAGGATTTGTAGTTGATTCGAATAATATTCCAGCTCCCGGAGTTCTGATTATGATGAATGGCAAAGGACAACCAATAAGAAATTCAATAACCGATAAAGATGGTTACTTTACACTTCATAGAATCTGTAACGGGCCGCTCAGAATTCAGGTTGGATTAGGAAATACAAATATCGATTCCGGGTTCATAAATGCTGATGAAATTGAAGAAAATATAAAGATTATATTAGGACAGAATTTGACTTATACCAAAAATATTTCCTTAACAGGTAAACAATTACCTGACTTTAACGATGTTATTATTAATCAATCTGCTCTTAATTCAATTGATAAGAAATTACTTGTTTGCTTTTTCGATATCGAGCAGCGGCCTTCAAGAAACTGTATTTTAGAATTAAGTAAAAAAGCAAAAGAACTAACGGAAAAAGATATTGAAATTATCGCGGTTCAAATTTCACAAATTGAGCAGGCAAATCTTGACGATTGGATTAAGGAAAATCAAATTACGTTTCCAGTCGGAATGATTAAAGAAAACGAAGAGCAAACAAAATTCAACTGGGGTGTAAAGGCTTTGCCGTGGTTGATTCTGACAAATAAGGAACACGTGGTTCAGGCAGAAGGATTTTCCATTGCGGAATTGGATAATAAAACTAAAGCTATAGAGTAAATCCGTCTATAGCTTTTATACGGAAGAATAAAAATACCAATATTATTAAAATCAACTATTCGGCTGCGGCTTTTGCGGCTTTTCTGGCGCGTTCTTTAATTTTGCGGCTGCAATTTTTTCTGCGTTTCTCAACCTGTTTTGCTATTCTGCCGTCAAGTCTGTCTCTGCGTCTTCCCATGAATATTTCCTTTCACTTTATTTGTGAATTTAACATATTAAAAATTTTATTATATTTAATAAAACAACCTGTAAAATAAATAGCCATGTATTGTACTACAGGTTTGCAGTAATTGCAACCAACTTTTGTGAAAAATCTATTCCTGCCTGAAATTGCAATGAAGACAATTCAAACATTACCTATTTTAACATGTGTTGATTTTTAGAAGTTTAATGAGGATTTAAACTGTGGCATAGGGAATAAATCTCCCGGACAATCTGTTACATGACCCTGTGGCGTTTCTCCGTGGCCATAAATTCGACTTTGTGGGATTCTATATCTTTTCTGTAAAAAGTCAGTCAATTTTACAAGTGCGTCCATCTGGCGCTTTGTAGGTCTTCTGTCATTAAAATTGCCGACCAGGCAAATACCTATGCCGTCTTCATTCGCCCAGTTATCAGGTGTTTTGCAATGCGCTCCGGTAACCTGCTGCCTCCAGCGGAACGTTACTTCGACTTCGCCATCGCCGCTATCGGAACCATTTCCGATAACAAAATCGTATCCGACTCCATCCCAGCCCTTGGCTTTATGTTCCCTGTCGAACAGAGCCATATTACCTGTTTCTGTGGCGGAATGATGTATAATGATAGCTTTCCAGCCCTTTTCTACGGTCTTTGGCGGATACCAGCCCCATGGCACATCCGAAGGAGTATCAATTTTATCGGGTACAGGCCATATTTTCGGTTCAGGGGGAATAACAATAACTGAATTCTTATAATTAGTATCAATATGCGGCATCGGTTCCGGTCTGGTTTGGCAGCCGGTTACAAGAAAGATATAAACAGGAATAATAAAAAGAAATAATTTCGAAATAAGTGAAATATTTCGAATAGATACCGTTTGAATTTTAATAAATCCGTTAAACCAACATTTTTGAATCATTTCAATCCTTGTCCTCGGCCAGGTCCATGGATTCCTTATGGTGAAGCGGCTTCTCCTTATACCTGACCATATGTACACTATTACCCTGCTCATTGTATTTCACCATATCCATATAGGAATTCATAAGGAGCAGTCCCCTGCCGCCGGGTTTAAAAAGAGCTTCGCCAAATCTCGGATCATCTACATTATCAGGCTTAAAACCGGGACCCTGATCTGTAATAGTAATTTCAAGTTTTTCCTTATTGACCGAGTATTCGACTATGACTTTTTTAGAGGGATCGCATTTGTTGCCATGCTTAACGGCGTTAAGAAAAGCCTCCTCAAGCGTTAAATGCACGGCAAACAAATCATCTTTACCAAACCCATTTTCTTTAAGTTTGGCTAAAACTTCTTCGCACACTCTAACAACCTCTGACGGCTTACTCTCTACTATCATCGAGTAATGCGTTGGTGTTTCTGACGTCATAATAAACTATAACGGAATTTACCGCGAAAAACTTTAAATATTCAGATTTAAGTTAAGGTAATTCTTCCGTTGCGCTTTCTATGTCTTTATAAATATCGAATGTTTTGGTTAAACGGGTAATCTTAAATATTTCATATATTTTAGGACTTATGTTGCACAATCTAAGATGACCTTCGATTTCATAAATCCTTTTGCTGATTCGAATTAAAAGTCCTAAAACCGCTGAAGATAAGAATTTCACGTTTTTAAAATCCAATATAAGATTAATCTTTGGAGACTGTTCGATAACCGACATTATCGATTCCTGCAGGGCGTTAATATCCTTATCTTCAAGAATTTTTTCATCTGTAAAGCCGACTATCACTGCTTTTGATGCATATTCAACACTTATTCTTGGCTTAATATCAGCCATAGTTATCTCCCAAAAAAGATTATAAAACTTCCGAGAAATCCTATATCACAATATGTATAATGTCAAGTTTTTTACTATTTTGAATTATCGTACTTTACTCAAATTAACCTGAAAAAGTCTTCTATTTTTAAGAAAATTTTTTACTATTTATAAATTTTATATCTTTCTTGACGATTTATCCTTGAAATTATGAACATAAATCAGCGATAATTATAGAGAACTATGTGAATACGTAAATATTGCTAAATTTTCAGAAGGAGTAAATAAAATGAGAATAAGCAGATCAACAAGTTATGCAATACTTGCACTCGGGTATATTTCCGAGAATAAAGACAAAAAAATAATTCTATCTCAGGATATAGCAAGAAAATATGATATACCACTGGAATATCTTTTAAAACTGCTCCAGCAATTGGTAAAGGCTAATATCCTTCATAGCAAGAGAGGTCCTCACGGCGGCTTTTCATTAGCAAAACCACCGCAGAATATTACAATTCTTCAGATTCTCGAAGCTATTGATGGCCCGTTTGTAAGTCATTCCAACTTATTTGACCAGGCGGCCGGAGAAAAAATCGGTGCCCAGGTAGATAAAATCTATGGTAAAGCAATCGAACAGGCTAAAGCGGTTTTTCAAAAAGCAAAGCTTTCGTCATTGATCGGCAAATAATTTAATATGCATATAAAAGAATTCCAGCGCTTGATTTCTGAGAAATACGAACAAAGAGACCGTGAAAGAGGAACCCCACGGACTTTTATGTGGTTTATGGAAGAAGTTGGTGAACTTTCTACCGCACTTGTTTCCAATGACATGGAAAATGCAGAGGAAGAGTTCGCTGATGTTTTTGCATGGCTATGCACACTTGCAAATATCAATGATATTGATATTGAAAAGGCCTGTAAGAAATATACAAGCGGAAAACTGGAAGGTTTCAAACCAAAATAATCTGACTTATTATCAGACCAATATGCTTAATAACTAAAAAAGCTTCCGGCTTTATAGTTCGCCGGAAGCTCTCTTTTATATCAAATTTATATACCGGTTTTCTATGGAGTCATACTGGCTTGCTCTGTGCCGCCGTATGCGCCCAT
>CAZMPL010000072.1:0-12936 GCA_964567805.1 uncultured Pirellulales bacterium
GACAGTTTCAGCGATGCGTCTTATACTTCGTATCTATGAAACATGAAATTATCGCAATTTTGAATTTTGGCAGTCAATACAGTCAGTTAATCGCTCGCAGGGTTCGTGAGCAGAATGTATGTTCGAAAATTTTCCGCCCGGATATATCCGCAAAAGAACTTTCCCAAATGAATCTTAAGGGAATTATTCTTTCCGGCGGTCCGGCAAGTGTTTATCTCGATGGTGCACCTCGCTGCGATGAGGAAATATTCGAGTTAAACGTCCCGATTTTAGGTATATGCTATGGAATGCAGTTAGGCTGCCAGATTTTAGGTGCCGGAATTATGCCTGCCGGCCGTAGGGAATATGGAAGAACCGATGTAACGATAATGGATACGAGTGATTTATTCAATAATTTGCCCGCATCGATACTTGCATGGGCAAGTCATGGCGACCAGCTTGAGAATCCAGGCCGTGATTTTGATATACTCGCCGAAACAAGAACGTGTCCATACGCAGCGGTCAGGCATAAACGATTGAATTTCTACGGCGTGCAGTTTCATCCTGAAGTTTCACATACTCCGAAAGGCGCGACAATTCTTGAGAATTTCCTTTATAAGATTTGCGGCTGTTCCGGTGACTGGAAAATGAGCGACTTTGTAAATGAAGCAGTCGAGTCAATCAGGAAAAAAGTTGGTACCGCGAATGTAATCTGCGGCTTAAGCGGCGGAGTTGATTCGTCTGTCACCGCGTCGCTGATTCATAGGGCAATCGGTGACCAGCTTATTTGTATTTTCGTAGATAACGGCCTGCTCAGAAAGAACGAACTTGATAACGTTGTATCTACATTCAGAAATCATTTTCACATGGCCCTTCACGTTGTTGACTGGTCAAAACAATTTCTGACAAAACTCAAGGGAGTTACCGAGCCGCAGCAGAAACGGATTATAATTGGTTCGGAGTTTATCGAAGCATTTAAGTCAGAGTCCAAAAAAATACCGAATGTTAAATTCCTCGCACAGGGAACTTTGTATCCGGATGTTATAGAATCCGGCGAGCAGGCGTCCGCTGCTTCGGCTTCAAAAGATTTAACAGTTGGTGCAGCCAATATAAAACTGCATCATAACGTAGGAGGTTTACCTGCGGAACTTGGTTTTGATTTAATTGAACCTTTGCGTGACTTATTCAAGGATGAAGTACGAATTGTCGGTGAATATCTTGGATTGCCGGAAGATGTGGTATGGAGACATCCATTCCCCGGACCGGGACTTGCGGTCAGGATCATAGGCGATGTCACTCCGGAAAAGCTTGAGATTTTACGTGCTGCTGATGAAATTTTAATCGATGAAATTAAATCGGCGGGTTTATACAGGAAAATATCGCAGGCGCTCGCGGTGCTTGTCCCTGTCTCTACCGTCGGAGTAATGGGTGACGAGCGAAGTTACGAAAGCGTTATTGCGGTAAGAGCGGTCGAAACGGTCGATTTCATGACTGCTGATTTCTCGCGTATTCCTCATGATGTTCTTGCTGTAATCTCAAACAGAATTATAAATGAAGTTCGTGGAGTGAATCGTGTAGTTTACGATATTTCAAGCAAGCCGCCGGCCACGATAGAATGGGAGTAGGATGAAAGAGAGATTAGATAAATATATTCTGAAAAACGGAATGGTAATTCTTGGCGAGCCTATGGAGGGAGTCGAATCTGTAGCTTTTTATTTTATGGTACCGGCCGGTGCATCACGAATGTCTGATAAATGCTGCGGTGCGCCGAATATTATCGAAGACTGGATTTTAAGAGGGGCTGGTGACAGGGATAACAGGCAGCAAAACGACGCGATTGACGGACTTGGAGTTTTGCGAAATAGCTCTGTCGGCAGTTCTTTTATCTCTATCGGAGGTTCGCTCGAATCCAGTAATATATCTCAAGTGATAGAATTGTATGCGGATATGATAAATAAGCCGCTGCTGGACGATAGTGAGTTCGAATTTTCAAGACAATTAGCGATAGATGAACTATTGTCACTTGAAGATGACCCGCGTCATAAAGTAATGCTTAAACTTCGTGAGCATTTTTATCCCGATCCTCTTGGCCGCAGTACATTAGGTGAAATGGAAGATTTGAAATTACTCACAAGCGAAAAAACAAAGCATATTGTCCGCGAAAAGTTTAATCCATCAGGAATCGTTTTTTCAATAGCCGGTAAATATAATTTCGAGTCAATATGTGAACAGATGGAAAGTCTCTTCGCAAAAAACCGGAAAAAAACAAGCCTCGATGAAATGGCAATAAAAGAGAATATCGGTAAATATACCCATATCCAGAATAACGGCTCACAGGTTCATATAGGCTTAATGACAAAATCTGTCAGACCTATGGACGAAGGCTATTACGACACAAGGGTAGCCGTTTCGGTTTTATCCGGTGGAATGAGCGCGAGATTGTTTACCGAAGTGAGGGAAAAACGAGGTCTTTGTTATGCGGTTGGCGCAAGATATCACAGTCTTAAAGAAGCCGCTGGTATCATATGCTACGCAGGGACAACTCCGGACAAGGCACAGCAGACTCATGATGTTATTATAGAGGAGTTCCGGAATCTTTGCAAAGGTATCAGCGAAGACGAAATTGACCGTGCAAAAGCCGGTTTAAAAAGCTCTCTGATTATGCAAAGTGAATCATCGAGCAGCAGGGCGGGCTCTATTGCCAGTGACTATTACATGCTCGGGAAAGTCAGAAGTCTTGACGAGATAAAAGATTCTATTGAAAAAACAAGCGTTAATTCGGTAATTGAGTTTCTGCGTGACAATCCTTTTGAAGAGTTCACTGTATTTACAATCGGCCCGACAGAAATTAAAGTCGAGTAAAAAAATGCAGTGACAAAATCACGTCCTATAATTAGTTATTTTCTTCTAATTATATATTTATGGTCCCATAATTCCATTGCGACAAATGCTTGTTAATGAAAATAATGTCCCATAAAAAGCATGTAATTTAAATGGAAAAAAATTAAATACAAAAAATGAGTGACATTATGGGCTGGTCCAATAAAAATATTAAAGTTGTTTCACGTCACCTGTCGATTTAAGACTCATCAGAATATGTATTGTATTATTTGAATTAAAAATTAAGAAAGATTAAAAATATAGGTGTGAGGTCGGTATTTTACAACGAATCTTAACAATCAGCAGAGACAGGCAGGTTCATAATTTCGCAAAAGATTATAGCCATGAAATTTATGGAGCAGATGATCCTTCCGAAGCTTTGAATATTATTAAGGATATCGAACTTGACCTGGTTTTGTTTGATTCCAATATCAATTCCGATGAAATAGGTAAATATATAAGAAAAATAGGCAAGAGTAATGTTCCTGTAGTTGTTATTGCCGACGAGAATAATATTGAAAAAATTGAACATTATCAAACAATGGGGGCGTTTGATTGTTTAACTGGAAAAGGTGACAACGAGAAAATGCAAGCCATCGTAAATGAATTAAACAATTCAAATGCAGAAGAAGTTGAAAATACTGATAATGACAACAAAGAAAAATTAGATTACTTTTTTGCAGACGAGATTGCTGATTCGGTTAGTATGGTAGGTAAAAGTCCATCGATTGCAAATACAGTACGAATGATTAAACTGGTCTCCGCAAGCAGATGCAATCCGATATTAATTCTCGGGGAAACAGGGACCGGAAAAGAATTAGTAGCAAAAGCCATACATAACATAAGACACCCGAATGAAGAGTTCGTAGCCGTAAATTGTGCGGCTCTTACCGCTAATCTTCTCGAGAGTGAATTGTTCGGTCATGTCAAAGGTTCTTTTACCGGTGCAGACAGGGACAAGATTGGATTGCTTGAAATAGCTCAAAAAGGAACTATTTTTCTCGATGAAATAAGCGAAATGCCGATGGAACTTCAGGCTAAATTATTAAGAGTACTCGAAGCAAAAGAATTCAGAAAAGTCGGTGGTACAAAAAATATTACCTGCAAAGCAACAATAGTCGCATCGAGTAACAGGAATCTTCTCGAAGAAGTAAACAATAATCGCTTCAGACGTGACTTGTATTACAGGCTTAATATCAGTCCGATTGTAATCGCTCCTTTAAGATCTGTTGACCGCAAGGAAGACATATCGTTAATTGCCGAATATTTTTTAAGAACATCCAATTTCAGTCCTGAAAAACGAAACAAAGTAAAATCATTAACAAAATTAGCGGTTGAAGCTTTGGAAAAATATCACTGGCCGGGTAATGTTCGTGAATTGAGAAACGTTATCGAAAGAGCGGTTATGCTGGAAACTACCGACAAAATCGGTCTTGACGGCATAATATTTGACCCGATGGAATGTATAAACATTTCAGAAACAAAGAAAACAAAACACATAGAAGATTTCTCACTTGAAAAAGCTGAGAAAGAATTAATATCACGCGCACTTCAGGAAACTGGATGGCAAAAAACACGCACAGCGGCTCTTCTTGGTATAACAAGAGCTACACTTTATGCTAAAGTAAAGCAATACAATATTGGAAAAGGTAATTTTGCAGACAACGAAGACGTAGAAGATGAAATATCTCTTGTTGCATCATAAAAAGCAATTTGTACGAAAATTTTCCATACGTATATAAATCAGACACTTCTAAAAAACAATCATTTGTATTCAGATTTAACAATTCCATAAGTACTTATATATAAGGTATTTATAGTTTATTGCAGAGATGGATTTTTGTGGCACAAGTCTTGCTTATAAACACAGTATGAATTTGTGTATAAATATTTTAAATGATGGATTTTTGTGCTCGTAAGAAACGAGATTGTTGAAACTGTAAAAGAGTTGGTTTATAAAATATGGCGCCTGAAGAAAAAAAAGAAAATAAAGAAAAAGATAAAAATGAAGCGCCATTGGAACAAAATAAGAAAGGCGATATTAAACCTGAAGAAGGTGTGGAGAAAGACTTTTTCGCTTCCAACTATAATCCCAAAGAAGAAATTTCTGAGCGAGATATTTTTGCAGGTAACGAAGATTTCTATAAGTTGTTATCTGATTCTATTGAATTGCCACATGAAGAGTTTGTTGGCAAGAAACAGAAAACAGCAGGGAAGCAAAGCCTGTCCTTCGTATGGATTAAAAGATTTTTAATCGCTGCTATTGTTGTAATTGCCGCAACAATGGGTTATGCCATAATAAAAAATCAACTAGGTTTATTCCAGGGGCCATCATATTCGACTGCGAGCCAGGTTGTGTTGCCTCCTCAGCAGGAAGTTGTGCCGGTTATTCCGCCGCAGGAAGAAAAACCGGTAAAGCAGGAAGAAGAGATTAAGTTATCGCAAGAGCGGCCGGTATCTTTGGATGTCGCCAAGACTTTTTATTTGCAAAAAGAATACAAGATGGCTTATCAGGTTTATGAAAAACTTTATCAGGAACTTCCTGAAAGTGAAGAGCTGGTCAGAGATTATCTTCGTTTTCAGATGGCTTTATGTTCTGAAAGCAACAGGGAATACGAGCAGGCCTACAATCTGTTGGCGCTGGTTGCTGAAAGTCGCTCTCCTGTGATTAGAATAATGGCCAATTACAGACTTTCTCTTATTGAAATTCAGAGGAAGCGTTATCTTCGTGCCAGAACTCGTGTATATAAAGCACTTGCATTGCTCAAATCTGTCGATTTGAACGATGATTGGGAACTGGCATTCGAATGTGATTGTAATTATCTTGTTTCGCAATGCCTGACGCGATATATATTGTCACTCAATGATACCGGAGTAGATATTCCTGATGATTTCTGGAGTCAAACTGCTTCATTTTCTGATCCATTGGAAAACCAGAAAGAAAAAGATTTGAAAACATTTCTTGAATCAGGAATTGATCAGTTATACCAGGGACTTCTCGAACCGAAAATCAAGCAGCAGGAAAATCAGGGTGTATTTTCTCGCTGGTCAGTTACATGTTTTGGTGCACCTCTCGAAGAGTTTTTATCAAAATTAGCATCGAGTGCAGGTTTTGACATACAATGGGTTTCTGAAGTCGGTACAGATTCAGGTGTTGAGTCCGAAGGATATATAATTCGTCAGCGACCTGTAAGCCTGTATATCTCTTCCGCCGCATCGGAACAGATAATGTTGATAGCCGCCGGCTGTGCGGAACTTTTAGCGATAAAACAGGAAGGAACCAGCGAGGAAAAATATTTAATTTATAATCCATCAAACTATTTGTCATTAAATGAGCATGTAAAACTTCTCAGTCAACATGCTATTTCACTCTGGCAGAAATTTATGCTGACATTCCATGCCGACCAGAGACTTGGGAATGTTCATTTTGCAATGGGTCTTCTTCAAACTCTGACAGATCAGAAGAACGAAGCGATTGCGGAATACAAACTGGTTGCAAATCGTTTTTCACAGATATCTCTTGCCCCGTATGCTTTGCTGAAATCAAGTGATTTAAAAAGTGAGATTCGCGATTACCAGGGCGCAAGAGAAGATTTAAGACAGTTAATAGAACAATATCCTGACACCCAAATATACAGAGATGCATATCTGCGTCTTGCGGATGTCACCAGTCAGGCAGGTCAATATATAGAAGCCGCTCAAATGTTCAGTCGTGTATATAATTTCGAGTTATCAGAAGAATCGAAAATGCAGGCGACTTTAGGAGCCGCTAAATGTTTTTATCAGGCAAAAGTCTATGAAGACGCTGAAATCTGGTTTAATATGTATATTAATATGTCTGGAGAAAAGAAGAAGGACGAATTATATTCCGCATATTTTCTTCTTGGTAAAACCTATCTCGAACTGAAAAAATATGAGCAGGCGTGCAATGCGTTCCAGTTTGCGATAACCGAACAAAGCTCTCGAGAACAATACATAGAAGGTATAAAAGCTCTTGTACAGGGTTTTATAGAAAAGGAAGATTTCGTAAAAGCTCTTGACGCACTCGAGAATACACGTTCGGTTTCTTTGTCGCAGCAGCAATATGTGGAAATGCTTATTCAAAGAAGCACGATATATCGTAATCTTGGTTTGTTGGAAACCGCGGTAGAATTGTTGAAAGACAGATCAGATTTCATTACTGACACACAATTGAATGCACAAATATCATTCGAATTGGCAAACTGCTATCTTGCAAATAATGATTTGGAAAAAGGTCGAAGCAGTCTAAGTGAAGTATTACGCATAGCTGAACCTGGCGAACTTTCGCAAAAAGCCGCCAAAAAGATGGCGCAGGTCTGTTTGGAACTTGGATATAATTCACAGGCTGTTTCTGTTTGCAGGCAGCTTTTGGATACAGATATTTCAAATAATCTTAAAAGTGAAGTAAAGACATTATTGGCCCAGGCTCTTAATAACGAAAAGAAGTATGAGGAAGCAGCACTGGTTTTGTCCACTCAGGATTAAATAAGGAAAGAGTATGAATAAAGAAAACAAAAACAAAATTAATCGAAAAATATTCAACATTGCGGGTATCATATTTGTTTTTGCATTTTGCCTGATGCTTTTACCTTTCGAACAATTATCTTTTATCGAAGGTCAGGCTTTTGCGGATTCCAATGATATGATTGATTACACTATAAGCCTGGATGATTATAAAGAAACTCCTGAAACAAAAAATGATATTAATAAAACACTATGGCAAATGAGTATTACTCCTGCTATAGACGAAAAAGACCAAAAACAGAAAGATGAACTTCTGTCACTTATAGATCAGCTTAATTCGATAGAATTATCATTTACAGACGTAAATTATGAGACGGAAAGTGTTAATACATCTGAGACTATAACACAACCGGAACAAACATTACCGAAAGAAGATAATACTCAGTCAATTTATAAAAATGAAAATACTGATAAAAATATTCTCGAATATGTCACGGAGCAAACAATTGAAAAGCTTAAAAAGCTGGCCGAAAAACCGGATGAAGTTGACAATCCGTACGAAATCGGAAATACACTGTATTTGAGCAATAATATTGGGGAAGCCGCGGTATTTTACCAGGAAGCATTAAAACGGAAAAAACCTGAAGATATGTCGTCTTCCGAGGATAGAGCCTGGTTGTTGTTTCAGACTGGAAATAGTTTGCGAACGAGAGATATGCTTGCCGCTGCGGATATATACGGAAAACTTATCACTGAGTATCCGAATTCTCCATGGACTGATTACGCCAGAGTGCAGAGAAATGTCATTACATGGTATTTGTCAGATAAACCAGATGAACTATTGAAGCAAATAAACAAATAAAAAAGGCAAAATATTCCACTATTTATAGAAAAATGAATATGCAGCAGATGGAAAAAAGACAAAAAGACCATTCAGAGACAAATGAAGATATAGTAAACGTCATGATTGCAGATAACGACCCGGAATTCGCAAGGCTTGTTCTCGAGATTCTTGCGAAAAAAGGTATCAGCGGGTATCTCGCCGGTAATCAGGAAGATGTTATTAAGTTTGTCAGTAAAAATAATTGCGGACTTGTATTTGTAAGCGATAGTTTATCGAAACGTGACACTCTTCAGGGTAGATTGATGGATTGTCTGCGTTTAGTTACAAAGGTCAGAGAGAACAATCCAGAACTTCCAATAGTTATGATAACAAGTTCTGGAAATAAAGAAGAGCAGCAGGTCATTGTGGAAATGGCGGTTGAATCCATACGCATAGGATGCCGTGAATTCCTGCTTAAGCCGCTCGGACGTCAAACAATCGAGAATCTGCTCGATGTTTTTATCCCGAACCATAATTATTCGACCTTAGCTTCTTCGCATGAAGATACTCGATGCTTATATCAGATTGTCGGTAAAAGTTCAAAGTTGTATCGTACCGTTGATTTGGCGAAAAAAGTTGCTCCTACATCGGCACCGGTATTGCTTAGCGGCGAGAGCGGAACCGGCAAAGAACTGATCGCTTATCTTATACATCAACACAGCAGAAGGTCGCAAAGTTCCTATGTTCGTGTAAACTGTGCCGCGTTGAGCGATTCACTTCTCGAAAGCGAATTGTTCGGCCATGAAAAAGGGGCGTTTACCGGCGCTTATGCCCAGCGAAAAGGCCGCTTCGAACTGGCTCATGGAGGTACTTTATTGCTGGACGAAATTACTGAGACCCCCATTACGTTTCAGGCGAAACTGCTTCGTGTTCTCGAACAGCAGGATTTCGAAAGAGTCGGAGGAAGTGAAAGTGTTCGTGTCGATGTGAGAATAATCAGCACGACAAACAAAAATCTGCTTCATGAAGTTCAGGAAGGTCGTTTTCGTCAGGACCTTTATTATCGTTTGAGTGCTATAAGATTGTCACTCAGTCCTCTTCGTGAACGTCTTGAGGATTTGAATGACCTTGTGTGGTATTTTATCAATATGTATTGCAGAGAAGTAGGCCGCAAAATTACAGAGCTTGACCCGGCAATGATGGAAATATTCGCAAATTATAACTGGCCGGGCAATATAAGACAATTACGCAATGTTGTTCGGACATGTCTTATACTGGGTGCCGGCCCGGTTCTATCGATGGCGGATGTTTCATGGTTATTTGATGAACTGCAGCCGATAACACAAAAGGAAAGTGTTAATAATATAGTATATTCGAATGACCTTTTCGGCGAAAATGATTCGGAAGGGGATTTCAATTTTGGCGGACTTCCTCTTGAGCAGATTGAGCGAAGAGCGATAATGGAAACACTAAAACAGACAAATGGCAACCAGGCGAAAGCAGCTAAAGTTTTAGGAATTAGTGACAGAACGCTGCGTGACAGAATACATCGGTATAAAAAAGAAGGATGCCTGCAACCTGTATATTAATACAGTTCCAATAATTTTTTGAGGTACATATGGCAGACACAGAAGATAGCAAGAAAGATAAGAAAACAAAAGAAGAAGACAAAGAAAAGAAATCCGTGATTAAACGATTACTTCCTTTGATTATATTGTTTGTTATTGTCGGATTGTGCGCCTGCGCAGGTCTTGGTCTTGGTAAAATTCTTGCGGGTACAAGCGAAGAGACAAACGTTAAAGAAGAAGGAAAAGAAACATCCAATGAAGAGAAAGTCGATTTTGGGAGTGAATCCAATAAATTCTGGTATTATGATTTAGAGCCTCCCGTTGTCGCAAATTTGAATGAACCGGGTGTGACACGATATATAAGTGCTTCTTTAACGCTTCAGATGAACCTGGAAAATGAAAAGGAAACCAGGGTATTCCTCGATGAGAAGACACCGATTCTCAGAAACTGGCTTTATCTTTTCCTTTCCGCGTTGAAAATTGAAAATGTACAGGGTGACAAAAATCTTAAGAGCATACAGTCTCAAATATGTGATGGTTTTAATAAGGAGTTGTTCCCGAATTCAAAACCTCAAATCAAGCAGGTATTGATTCGAGAATTTCCTATTCAATGAACGTAAATATGAGCAAAGACAGGATACAGCAATTACTTAAAGCGGTCGGTTCACAGCCGCAGGCAGATGATTCATCGATAGAATGTACTGATTTTAACTGGAATGAGCCGCATTATTTCGGCAAAGACCAGCTTGGCAAACTCGATATGTTTGCCGCTAACCTCGCGGTGACTTTATCGGAAAAATGTTCAGCTTTTTGCAGAACGCAATTCGAAGTAGAAATTATATCGATAACTCAGAATTACGGGAGAGATTTTACAGCAGAATCGGGCGAGAATCAGAATAAAGGTTATTATTTATCATTTGGCTCCGGTCCCGGCAAAGAATTCGGAGTGCTCGAAATGCCGGAAAAATTCGCCGTTTTATGGTCGAAACAGCTCCTTGGTGATTCTGACACGAATGAGGGAGAAGGGAAAGAATTATCACAACTCGAACAATCTCTTTTGTACGATTTGGCTTCGGTACTTGTAAACGCGATTTCCGCGGTTAATTCGAAAATAGAATCAAATCCAACAAATAGTATAATTATTGAACAAATACCAATCAAGCCGAAAGAAAATGAAGAAATATGCAGAATTTCTTTTTCTATTAACCAGAAAGGTTCGCAGGTCAAATCGAATGCTTCTTTTATAATACCATGTGTGAAACTGGAAGCCGTTACGGGAAAAAATAAATATTCGCAAGCCGAATCAGCCGGTCAGGATTTCTCGAAAATCATTCTTGAGCACATAAGTACTGTATCTGTCTGTATTACGGCACAGCTTGCGTGCAGTCAATTCAGTTTTGAAGATGTAATGAATTTGCAGATTGATGACATAATAATGCTTGATAAACAAATTTATGAACCGATTGATTTATTAATAAATGACCATATTTTCGGAAATGGTTTGCCAGTTAAATCTGATGGGCAATATGGAATAAAAATTGCAGCTACAGATTTTTAGCTGAACAACGATAGATTATAAATATTATTAAACGTAATAATTTAAGGAATAATAAATCATGGTACAGGCAGCAACAGCTGATAAAGTCGAAGAAAAACAGAACCAGAAAAAGAATGTACAGGAAGTCGAATATTCCGAAGCTGCAGAAACAGATGTAAAAGGTTCAGGCGGAAGCATCGATATTCTGCTCGATATGAATGTACCGATTACAGTGACGATTGGCCAAACAAATATCAGCGTAAAGAGATTATTGCAATTGGCTCCGGGTTCCGTAATAAAACTGGATAAGACTATCGATGAGCCTGTCGAGTTGTATCTCAGCGGAAGTAAATTCGCAACAGGAAGCGTTGTTGTCGTAGATGGTTGTTTTGCGATAAAAATAAAACAAATTATCGGTTTGGAAAATTCTCCGGAAAAGAATAATTAAAAAGGAATTATAAGAGGTTTTAATGTCCAGTACGGGAAAAACAACTTTGTCTCATGATCCATTAGGAAAGTACAGTAATTACTTTCTGGCTTTCGGCTTGATGGCGATTTTGGCAACTTTGATTATACCTCTTCCGACTTTTTTTCTTGATTTGTTATTGGCATGCAGTATTTCTTTGGCTATCGCGGTGCTTATTGTTACGCTTTCATCAAGGGAAGCTCTTGAATTATCCACCTTTCCGTCATTGCTTCTTTTCGTCACTTTGTTTCGCCTGTCACTTAACGTTGCTTCGACAAGACTAATTCTTTTGGAAGGTAACGCCGGTAAAATTATCGATACATTCGGCGGGTTTGTCGCGGGCGGCAGTTTCGTAGTTGGTCTTGTAATTTTCCTCATTCTCGTAGTTATCCAGTTCATAGTTGTTACAAAAGGTGCAGAAAGAATCAGTGAAGTTTCCGCGAGATTTACTCTTGACGCTATGCCCGGTAAACAAATGGCAATTGACGCGGACCTTAACGCCGGGACCATAACAGAAACCCAGGCAAATGAACGCAGAGCGAAAATTGTCAAGGAAAGTGAATTCTACGGTGCTATGGATGGTGCCAGTAAATTTATACGCGGCGATGCAAAAGCCGGCTTAATAATTTCTGCCATAAATATAATCGGCGGTATAGCAATGGGATATTCCCGCGGAATGGATATTACCGGCGCAATTAAAACATATTCTATCCTGTCGATTGGTGATGGTCTGGTTAGTCAGATTCCATCGGTTATAATTGCGGTTAGTTCAGGTTTTCTTGTTACGAAAATATCTTCCGCATTCAGTGTCGGTCAGGATTTAACCAGGCAATTTCTGAAATCCAGTCAACCTTTAATGATAACCGCGGCGATTATCGCTGCGATGGCTTTTGTTCCGGGTATGCCTAAAGTTTCCTTCCTTTTATTGGCAACCGGAGTTGGAGTCATAGGTAGGAGTGTATCGAAAGCTGAGAAAAACACAAAAGATATGAGTAAGACGGAACAACAACCGAAGACTGAAAAACAACCTATTGAAGAATTGCTCGATATAGACAGAGTTTCAGTTCAGGTCGGTATAAGATTAATTGGAATGGTCGATCCTCGCAAGGGCAGTTCAATTTATGACAGAATTGGTGCATTGCGAAGGAAATTTGCACAGCAGCTTGGTATTATTATTCCTCTTATTCGTTTGAGGGAC
>CAZMPL010000073.1:0-12816 GCA_964567805.1 uncultured Pirellulales bacterium
TATTCGTACCAGTTGAAGCTGGTTTATTCACTTCATCGACTCTCCAGTAATAAGTCGTCTCATATTCGAATCTGGAAATCTTAACACTATTAACATCAAGACCTGCAAATAAAATAACTCCCAGTTGTTCAGCGTCACCTAAAGTAGCATCTGTTACACTGTTTACATCTTTACCAATGAAAACGTTATGTGTACCATTTTGTTCCGCGACATATTGTCCTGATTTCCATGAAAGCTTACCAATATTCGCTGGTACATTAACGGCATTATCGCTTGGATTCGGTTTGCCAGCCTTAGCTAAAGATGCACCAGATATCTGCTCAAGTATAAAGCCATTCATATAAAACCATGCGTCATTATATCCATTACCAACATACTGATGCAGATCAAATACAAGCTTAACATCTGAACCATCCGAAACTACAGTTGTTGTAAATTTCGCAACACCATCATATGCAGTTATAGAATTATTGGTTTCAACAATATCTTTTGTTGTAGCAGAACCAGAGGCATCATTAACGGTTACATCGAAGGTACCAACAGCGGCGGTATGCTCTGTATCAGTATGAAAGGATAACCATGTATACGTACCTGCAGGTAAACCACTGAGAGTCAGTGTCATCGGATCACCAACCGAACGAATATCGGTTCCAATCCAGTCTCTCATGAGATCCTCAGTCGAGTCTTCATAGTTTTCTGTACCACGGTCAAACATTTGCATACACGCTACAACGGCATCTGGTGCCCATGTCGGAGTAACTGTTACAGTGGTACCAAACGCACTAAATGTTTGAGATGTAAATGTATTGAGAACTTCGTTGGCAGCGGTATAAGCAGCATAACCGCTTTGAACAGGACTGGTAGTCGTCCCAAAATCAACCTTCAGTTGCTCTTGTGCATTGCTGAATCCAACGCTTAAGAGTAAAAACAATGACAAACAAACAATTTTTTTCAACATAATAGACCTCCTTCAAAAGGACCTTAGTTTAGTAAAAATTCATTCAATAACACGATTTACAATATGATTTGTTTATTTACCCTCCCAAGAAAATATAGTTAGAATTGGTTTCATAATAATTCTCCTTAAAACAAATAATTATAGATTTTTGATACTTAATGGTATATCAAACACACAGGTAACTATAATATATGAATACTATGAATAGCAGTTATTAATCACCGCACCAACATAGAAGAGATTTTCGTACGAATTCAAATGACTTGCCGGGAATATTTTTAAAGATATGTTGTCCTTCACCACATGTAGGTTAGCAGGATTTAGGTTTTTCAATCCGAAATGGATAAATGACAAAAACATATCATACGCTCCTCAAAACATAAAGGACAAAATCCTATATTACATTACTATTTTATATCATATTTAAAGCGGCAGTGTCAATCCCAATTTACCACTTTTGAGGATTATAAAAATAAAAATATCTTAAAGAAAATGAATCTAACTAATTTATCTATAATGGTTAAATATTTCAATGATTTATTGACTTCAATTAGAAAATTACAAATTTTCTTCAAAAAATAATATATTTACACATAAGCTTTATTAGCCTCAGAACTAATTTTTTATCATAATTAAAAAAAAATTAAAAAAAACAATATTTTAAAGTCAACATTTTTACCGTGAGAGTAGCCTTATATATGTACACCTGAGATGTGTGAGGTGAGACTTATTAGATTGTGTTGAGAGCTTAATTATATTTCGATTAAAAAAAGCCCAAAATGAGGAATTAACTAATTACAAAAGAGGAATATTGAAAATGAACCGTAACTTACTATCATCTCTACTTATCGTCGTATCTTCTCTAACAGCATATGGAAGTGAATTTCAGGTAAACAACAGGACAAGTCTATCACAAACTAATGTTGATATAGCCGCTTTAAAAAACGGAGGTTTTGTTGTGAGCTGGAGCAGTTATTTTGGAACTTCGGGCAGATCCAATGATATATTCTGTCGTATTTTTGAGCCCAATTGCAGCCCCAAAGGAAATGAATTTCAAATTAACCAAATAACAACAGGAAACCAGACGGAACCATCAATAGTGATTAAAGATGTCAATGAATATATTGTTGCATGGCAGGGATATGCTTCTGAAGACGAGAAATTTGATATTTATGCTCAAAGAATAAACCTTAACGGTCTTCCCATCGGCGAAGAGCTTCACATAAATAATAAAATTAAAAGTAATGACCAGATTTATCCAGACATTGCTATAAACGATTCCGGTTCTTTTGTTATCGTATGGGAAAGTGCAATTGATCCAAACTCATCCGCAATTTCCTGCAGAAGATACAACACTGAGGGCTCTGCTATAGGTGATGAATTTCAGGTTAGTACCAAACCAGAAAGCAGATACCCGAATGTCGCAATTGATCCAAATGGAAATTTCACTATTGTTTGGATAGAAGGATCAAGGCCAAATTTCTCAATAATGTCAAGACAATATGACACCCATGGAATACCCGTTTCTGAACCATTTAAGGTAAACACAGGAAAAATTTCCTCCTTCACGCAGCCGGTCATCGCTATGGACGCTACCGGCTGTTTTCTTGTTTCATGGGATGGGGATCCGAATCTTGCAAGCAGCGATGATATTTATGCACGATTGTATAAACAAAACGGCACTCCGGTTGGAGAGCAATTTATAGTAAATTCTACGCTTGATAAAGCTCAGCAAAATCCACAGGCAGCAATAAATGATTCCGGGCAATTCATTATAGTCTGGGATAGCGAAGGCGAACCGAATGTAAACGAAAAAGATATACTTGGCCAAAGATTTGATAAAAATGGCGATAAAATCGGAGATGAATTCCGGATTAATTCTTACACAGATTCAGACCAGAAATACCCTGCCGTTGCTTTCATTGATAATTCTCAATTTGTCACAGTATGGCAAAGCCAGAATCAGGACGGCTCAAATTATGGAATTTTCGGTAATTCACAGGAATTAATTTCGGCTGCAGATTTTAACTTAGACGGCTATATTAATTTCATGGATTATACTATTCTTGCAACAGAGTGGCATACAGCAGATAAACCTTTTGTTTCAGATTTAAATAACGATGAAAGCATAAATAGGAATGATTTGCTTGCGTTCTGTGGTAAATGGCTCATTCCTTATAACGAATAAAATACGAAACATTAATCTAATATTTTAGTAATTTCATCAAATATGAGTTGTTTTGCATTTTCAATTGGCCCGGGAACGAAAGTTCCTGCGGCCATTTTGTGGCCTCCTCCGCCGAATTTTGCAGCAATCATTCCTACATCAAATGCTCCTTTACTGCGCATAGAACATCGAATCCGGCCATCGCCAAGTTCTATAAATAAAGCAGTTACATCAACGGTTTTTATTTCTCTTGCTTCATTAATCAAATTCTCGGTTTCAGCATAAGTTCCGCCCGTTTCTTCGAAATCTTTTTTCAGCAATTGCATGGCCGCGTATTTGCCTTCAAGATGCAGCTCAAGCGTGTTTAACATGGCTATTTTCATCTTGAAACGACCATATGAGCATGTCTCATAAAGTTTGTTATAAACCTCCGATGGTTTTACGCCTAAGCCTATCAACTCAGAACAAACCTCGAAAACTCTATGATCAGTATTATTGAATTTGAACCAGCCTGTATCCGTTGAAACCGCAATAAAAATAGATTCGGCCATTTTTGGGGTTATTTTCCAGCCTGCGTATTTTAAGAAATCAAAAATTACAAGCCCCGCCGCTGCGGCATCCGATTCAACGATTTCCAATGCACCAATACCATCCGAAGTTCTGTGATGGTCAATAACAAGTTTAGGTGTATTTATTTGCCTAAGGTATTTTCTGAAATCATTAAGCTGGCCGGGACTGTTCGTGTCAACAATAATAATCAAATCAAACTCTCCAAATCGCCCTGCCATTAAATCATCAAGCTTAATATCTTCACCAAGAACGGGTACTTTTTCTGTAAATAAAAATTCATACCATTGCGGCATCGATGATAAGAGCAATGGTTTTACATTTTTGCCAATATTTACCAGTGCTTCGGATAACGCAGATAAAGAACCAATCGCATCACCATCAGGTTTATGATGAGTTGTAATTAATATCCGATTTGTTTTATTAATCAAATCTATCGCCTGGTCAAAATGACTACTATTCACCATATGAATCCTTTGATACGCAAAATCATAAGATTGAGTTCTTTTAATTATTTATATTCTTTCTGACACTAAAAATTCTTTACTTTTAACAGACTTTTCGAACTGAACAGAAAATTCTATTGGTTATATAAATTTTCATTTCAAATGTAACTACTTACACAGACTATGTCAATTGAAGAATTGCGTATATTCTTTTTATATAGCTATTGGCAAATATATGCGAACTTTAGTATGATTATCAGCATATTTATGAAATCTATGTAAAGGTAAATAAATGGTAAATGAAAATATTTTTCGAAAGCTGCGTATTACTCTCACTCGAATCTTTGCTGTAATGCTGACGATACTTATATTGATAACCTCCAGTCACTGGGAAGATATTGGAATATTAAGCACAATCTTTTTTATATCGGGTACAGCACTCGTTGGAATCGCGACTATTGGCAGAATATGGTGCGCTTTATATATCTCAGGATATAAATCCAAAATTCTCATCACTTCCGGCCCATACTCTATGTGTCGTAATCCTTTATACTTCTTCAGCATGATTGGCAGTCTCGGTGTAGGTCTTGCTTCAGAAACACTGACAATACCATTCATTTTAATGGTCGGCTTTGCACTATATTATCCGTATGTGATTCAAAGAGAGCAAAGAAGGCTATCAGCCCTTTATGGTGATAAATACAAAGAATATTGTGACAAAACACCAAGCTTTATACCATCGCTATCACTTTTATACGAACCAGATGACTATATTGTCAAACCAGTAACTTTCAGAAAGAATATATTTGATACTTTGGGCTTTATTTGGATAGTCGGTCTTCTGGAACTTATCGAAGGATTGCATGAGGCAAATATAATACCTGTGTTGTTTTCTATTTACTGAATAAAAGCTACAGCAATTTAACTGATTTATTTAAAACAACAGATATTACTTATTGTTCATGTAAAATAATTTTTGCTTTTTCGCAATCCTGTTTGATTTGGGCAGAGAGTTCTTCCGGTGATTTGAATTTATGCTGATTGCGAATATGACGAATGAAATCCATTGTCATATATTTTCCCGCAATATCAGGAACATTTTCATCCAATAAATGCGCCTCAATGAGTAAAGGGAATTCATTACCATAAGTTCTGGCCTGGCCGAGACTATAAACCGCCGGATATTTCTTCTCAGAATTGAGTACATCCTCCAAAGTGTCGCCTAAATATACAAAGCCGGCATAAACGCCTTCAGCGGGAATTACCTGTTTCGGAACTTGCATATTTAAGGTAGGAAAACCAAGTTTTGTCCCAACACCCCGGCCGTGAATTATTTTCTCAATCAGTCGATAAGGCCTGCCCAAAGCCGCATGTGCATCACTAACATGGCCGCTCTCGAGCATATATCGAATCATCGTGCTTGATACTCGAACAACCTGGCCGGTTGATAACTTAATTGCTTTGGATGGCAAGATATGAGATTCAAAACCATATTCTGCCCCAAGTCTCTGCAAGGTTTGATTATTACCCGCCCTGGCAGCACCGAAATTGAAATCGTCTCCCTCTACGAGCATACTCGGCTGTATATGTTCTACAATAACATTTTTCACGAAATCTTCAGGAGACAGGTTAAGTAATTCCGCGCTATCCTTTAAAACAATGAGACAATCAACGCCAAGTTTTTCAAGCTGGTTCTCTTTTACTTCCAGCGGAGTCAATACTCCAGGAGCTTTTTCTGGATAAAGAATCGCGACAGGATGAGGCTCAAATGTCATCGCAATTAATTGAACTGATCGCTGAACAGCTTTTTGATGTGCAAAATTTATTATCTCCTGATGACCAAGATGAATCCCATCGAAGTTTCCAATCGTCAGGACACAACCTTTTGATACATCACCACAATCTGAAAATGATTGTATTATTTTCATAGATTTTTTACTCAGCCTATGACAAAACTATCTTATAACTAACCTAAGAAAGATAATTTAATTGTACCAGGCCTTTTTTACAACGTTTTTTTAAATTCCTCCGGAAAAAGCTCGTTTTGCATAAAAAAAACACATCCAATTATGAGATTTTAATTTTTTTTAAAATATATTTGCAACTTAGTTGCATATTTGATAGTATATTTTAACGTTAAAAATAAATTTTCGTTCTAAATAAGGCATTAAATTAATGAATAAACTAACACCGGTAATTCACGAATTAAGACATCATGCTCCTTTTACATTATTCGGAGCATGTACTGGAATTGCATGTATGCTTATTTTCAAAAACGTAAGCAATGAAACAAGTCTGAGATTATTCCAGGTATTCCATCCAGCTCATGTAGTTCTTTCTGCAATGGTAACTTCAGCCTTATACATGATTTACAAGAAAAAGATGTCGATTATCACGCTTTTATTAATCGGCTATTTCGGCTCAGTGGGTATAGCGACTTTGAGTGATTGCGTATTGCCATTTTTTGGAGAAAGCCTTCTTGGTGTAGCTATTCCAACACATGGTGATTTACATGCTTCTCATGCACAAGATGAGCTACATGGATCAGAAGAAGCCAATGAACCGGACAATCATGAAACAGCTTCGATTGAAAAACATGAACATAAAGAAGGTACCGCCCACTTACATCTTGGTTTTATTGAAGAATGGTATATAGTTAATCCCGCGGCTTTTCTTGGAATTTTGATTGCTTACTTTTTACCACGAACAAGATTTCCACACGCCGCCCATGTGCTTATAAGTACTTGGGCATCATCGTTTCATGTCCTCATGAACACACACCGGGATTTCTCGGTGACAATACTCTTAGGTATGATAATTGTTTTATTTATTTCCGTCTGGTTACCTTGCTGCATCAGTGATATTGTTTTTCCAATGTTATTTGTTAAGCCTGGTGAATACAAGTTGCAGCATCACCATTAGTTTTGGAATTTTATCAATATGAATGAAAATCTTGATACACATATTTTGGAAATACTTAAGAACGCGGGTCTTTACCATACAGAAAACAGGGTATCTATTTTGAAAATTTTATTCAATACCCGTAAGCCAATAAGCCAGGATTCAATTGCCGGTAAATCAGAAAAGCACTTCGATAAAGTGACTATCTACCGAACGCTCGAAAGCCTTGTCAAAGCAGGAATCGTACACAAGGCATTTATAAATAAAAGAGCTTCACATTATGAATTGGCGCACAGGTGTACAGAAAAACAATGTCACCCGCATTTTACATGCAAGAAATGCGGCAGTACACATTGTTTGGTAGGTTTGTCTATTCCTATGGCGGCCGCTAATTATAAAGGTTTTATTATTACTCATCAGCAGGTTCACCTTGAAGGCTTATGCCCTGACTGCTCATAACTTGAAAGGATGTATTGTTGTTCAAACTGACTCGTAAAAGTTTATTGATTACTCTACTGATAAGCTTTGCGGCTATGAATACAGGTCTTTTGTTGTTGTTGCATATCCATAACGTAAAACATCAAGAGAACCATAACCATAGTAAATGCCAGATTTGTCAGCTATCATTAGTATCTTCAAAAAAAGCCATAATTCCACCGGCAACCTCAATACAAAAAATTCTGCCGTTTTTGGATTATGCTCTATTAATCATTACCATAAAAGTAAGTACATTTGCATTTCAATCATTTTTCACACGCGGCCCTCCTGTCGTTTTTATTAACTCTTAATAAGAGTGACATTTATCGCATATTTATATAAAGACAACAAGTCTTACACACAGCGGCAATATTTAGAGTTGTTGTGTAAATTAACGACATTATAAGAAAGCAGGAGTATTATATGGTGAAAAATATATTCTATTATTCAATGATAGTCATATTCATTTTGTTTATAACTATATTTGTAAAAGCGGAATGCAACTCGGCTCATACGCATATAGGAATTAATCCTACATGGAGACCGGCAGACTGGAACAGTCCGGACGAAGGATATGTAGATTCTGATCCGACAGACAATAATAAATTATGGTTCTTCTCTTTGCCGCCGATTCATACAAGTGCAACACCCGGCTGGCCAAACTGGGAATTTGCCAACGGAAATACTTTTCTTGTTTTGTCACCTGTAAAAGAAGAAGAACAATATATCACAAAACCTGGTGATTCGACAAAAAAACTCTATACGTGTAATTTCACATATACCAAAGCTGAGGGCTATGGAGATGCAAACGGTCTTGACCATATCGACGGCTGGGGTTCCGCAGACGGACCTCAGGGAGCATGGAATCTCGAAAGTATAGACGCGAATACTATTCCGGCGTGGGATATTTATATTAAAAGAGAAAGGGTAAGCAAAAACCTGCTTGAAGACGATTTCTTTACGCTATTACACGACGATTCGTCTATGCTGGTCAATGATGGAGATGAGTATTATTTGGAAAAAAACTGGCTCTCTGATTATAACGCATGGGGAATACATGAACACATGGGATTCTATTTCTGGCTCGATGACGAGGATGAGGATGTTTATATTGTAGTTTCCGCAAATGACGCAAGTGGAATGTATCAACGTTCGGCCGATTTTACAATACATTTTGCGAAAACAATATATCAGCCTGTTACCGGCGACCTTAACAACGATAGTATTGTTGATGTAAATGATTTCAACATATTTATAGAAAATTGGGGAAAATCCGGTATCTACAGCGGTGAAAATATAATACCTCACGACGATGACGATGACCATGATGAATAAGCAGAACAGAATAAGGATTTATTATGAAAATGGATTTATATCCATCCGAAGCTAAGTTACGAAATATCCGGGGCGCTTTTCTGCGCCCCGGGTACTTTTCGCTTTTCAAGCGAAATTCCGGTTTTACCTTAATCGAACTTCTGGTCGTTATCGCGATTATTGCTATTTTGATGGGAATTCTTTTGCCGTCCTTGAACAGGGCTCGTCATCAGGCAAAAAAAATTGCGTGCCTGAGCAATATGCGTCAAATAGGCTTAGCCTCACAGGCTTATTTAATTGATTCTAATTATTGTTTGCCGCCCAGTTCCTGTCATATAAACAACCCTGATGACTACTGGCTGCGAATATTAGCTCAATATACACGTCAAGGCCTTTTGTTCAACTGCCCCAGCGATACCGCGAAAAATCTCGTCGAATGGGATAAGCCGCTAAGCGAACAAACAGATAGACGATTATCAAGCTTCGCGGTAAACGCGCTTGTGGACCCTGTTCAATATCGCTACAGCAACGGCAAAAATAAGTACAATAATATAAACAATATAAAACGGCCAATGTATTGCATATGGATAAGCGAGGCGCCTGATACGGAACAGTTCAACCTTGCGGACCATATACATCCAGAACAATGGGAAGGTTCTGTCGAATACGCCAAACGCTTTATTGCGTGGGACAGGCACAAAGGAACATCGAATTATCTTTTTACAGATGGACACGCGGAAAATCTGAAATTCGAGGAAACTTACAATTGGCCGGGTAAATGTTACTGGTATCCTGAAGCCGCACCGAAATGGCCTGAAAATCCTTAAAAAATTTTTATTGAAGGAGTTTAGAGATGAAATTTTTATACATGACAAGATATTTGATAATGACTTTTTTTATATCATCATTTTGTTTAGCAGAATGCCCTCTTGACCATCTCATTATAGGTATCAATCAGGATGGAATAGAAGGTACTGACGACGACAGGAAACTATTTGTCGATTGCAGCCAGAAATACCGTGACAGCGGAACAATTGTTTATAGCAACTGGTTTTACCCACTTAATGAAAGCATTTTTACTGCATATCCATATCGCCTTGGCGAACCTGGATTTGATTCGTTTCAAAATTACAATCCCAACGCGGCTTATACTTACGACCCAAACAGAGCTCTTTTAGGCCAGCCGGATACGGATTACAGGATAATAGTCCATTGCTTATCAATCTCACAAAATTTGAGAGCAGTACATAAGGATTACCCTCAATTTACAATAGACAAAGCCGGGCAGGATTTTAATCATAGTAATATTTATTCCCTTCGTAATGATTCACATATGCATATGTCATATCAAGCCGCAGACGGCGAAAATTTATTCTGGATTACTTTTTATCTATATGATGAGCTTGCTGACCCGAATCACCCTGAAGACCCGAATCATTACCAGCCGTCAAAACCTTTTTCTTTTGTTTTTAATTGTGAACCGTTGAAAGGTGATTTGGTAATTGACCAGGTTGTTAACAAAAAAGATTTGGCGGAACTAAGTTATTATTGGCTGAAACACAATTGCGACAAAACCAACGATTTTCATGAACGAGCCGACACAAATAGAGACGGAGTCGTTAATTTCATCGATTTTGCTTACCTTGCTCAAAACCGGAAAAACAGTAAAAAATAAATTGTATCACCTTATCACTAAGCTAAAGATGTTAATATGCTTCCAAAAAAGACTTCTGTCGTAGGTAATGTTACGATTGCGTAATTTCGGTTTCTTACTATATCGCCGGGATTGATAATCCTAACCTGTTCTCCTTCTTCCAGAAACGCGTAATTAGTTGAGCCAAATAAAATAAAACTCGTCTCGGGATATCTCTCTCGCACCTGAAGGGATAAGCTGCGCATGTCATTTTCTGATTGTTCGGAAAATGTTACTCCGAAATCGTGTTTCACATAGAATTTGTATTCATTAATTTCAACAACCGGATCCTGACAACTGATTAGCTTCCAATTTGAAGGAACGGCAGATGGATTTTTCTGGTCCGCTCTTAAAAAGTAATGAACATTAAATTCTCTCAATTCTTCTTTTCCCAAGTCTTTCATAGAAATGTTGCCGCAATGAATAATATCTTTTACATTTTTTGCCTTGAGCTGTGTTGCCAGATTTGACCAGAAATTGACATCCAAATCAGAAATATTCAAACTATCGGAAATAATTCCTACCGAAAATGATTCTTTCACAGGTTTTGTTTTTGGTATTCTGGAAAATGTAATCTCTTTTGTTTCTGTATTAAGTATCGCGAATTCATATGCATCGTATGAATCTTCAACCGCTCCCGGATTTACAAAACTAATCAATGGATTTTGTTTATAAATCTGATGGTGTGTATGACCTGAGAAAAGACACTGAACACAATCATAATCTTTCCTTATTTTTTCAAGAGTTTTTCTTAATTCACTTTCTGCACCTGCGAGAAATTCGAAAGCTCTTTTGTGTCCGACGTAAAATTTCAGACCATTTGGTAATGTAACAACCCTATGACCCGGTTTTGTAAATCTCCAACCATTCGGCGGAAAGCAAAATTCCTTCATGTCCTTTTGTTCTTCGAGAAGAGCGCATACTACCGGGAAATTACCAAATAAATTGGTATCAAGATGTTTCGGTTCGATATCTCCGCAATGGAAAATTACTTCGACATTTCGTTTCTTGAATTCTTCGATTATATGAGGGATTGCGTTTGCTCTATCTTTATGTGTATCTGAAAGTATGCCAATAATCATTGTAAAATCTCCATATCTTACTGTTTTAATATAAAATAATCATAAACTTGAAAATATTTTGATTAGGTTCTCCTATATTGTCAAGTTAGAAAAGTATTTAAACCTCACAATATTGACCTATATCTTATTCTTTAATCAGAGTAAACTGGAAATGATTTTCAATAAACACCTAAATTAACAAAGTGCAAGACAATCGGAGTGACAGGACTTGAACCTGCGGCCTCTTGCACCCCATGCAAGCGCTCTAGCCAAACTGAGCTACACTCCGTGAAAAAATGTATTCTACCTCAAAATTTATCCAAGGACAAAACTTTTTTATAAAAGAAAATATAAAAATTAAGTTACTAAATGAATAAAATGAGCCTTATACGATTAATAATGAAGAATAATAATTCAGACTTTTACCTGAAAAAAAATTGCCAAATCACGAACACGTCGTTATGATAAGCGACAAATTCTGTACAGGTTTTTAATTCATCCGTTAAAACCTGTGGTTGAAAATTAATAGTCCAGAAATAAAAGGAGTGAATTATGCAGCCTGAAATGCAGAAAAAGCTATCAATAGGTGAAAAAGTCGGTTTTGCCTGTGGTGACACAGCCTGTAATTTATATTTTATCACATTTATGACATTCATGCCGTACTTCTATACGAATATATTCGGATTAACTGCTAGTGCGATGGCATGGATGTTTTTAATCAGTAAAATCTGGGATGCGGTTAATGACCCGCTTATGGGCATGCTCGCTGATCGCTCAAATACCAGATGGGGAAAATACCGACCATTTATATTATTCGCCGCAATACCTTTTGGATTAGCAGGTATTTTGACGTTTACAACACCTAACCTCGAAGGCGGTTACAAGCTGCTTTATGCTTATCTTACTTATAACGCAGTGATGATGCTTTATACATTAGTCAATGTACCCTACTGTGCACTCATGGGTGTTATGACATCAAATACTTCAGACCGAACCGTGCTTGCATCTTTCCGGTTCATTGGTAGTTTTATTGGTCAATTTGTAGCTCTATACGCAGTTGGAATGCTTCCTACAATGCTCGGCGGCAGTGATAAACCGACAGCTAAAGGGTATCAAATAACAATGACCATGCTTTCCATCGTTGCAATTATCTTGCTCTATATTACGTTCTTTACTACAAAAGAACGTGTTCATCCTCAAAAGGGTCAAAAAAACCCAATGGGTCAGGACCT
>CAZMPL010000074.1:0-12812 GCA_964567805.1 uncultured Pirellulales bacterium
GTAATCTATCTCCTTTGGCCCCTTGTTTTTTAACGGTGTCTCAACGCCCGGATATAACCTTACAGGCCTAAGATTGATATACTGGTCAAGCTCGAACCTTGCTTTCAGAAGGATTCCTTTTTCGAGAATACCGGGTTTTACATCAGGATGACCGATTGCGCCGAGAAGAATCGCGTCGTATTTTCGCAATTCTTCTACTGCGCTGTCAGGTAAAGTCTCACCTGTTCTTTTATATCTTTCTCCGCCGAAATCGAAATTAGTAAGTTCGACTTTGAAACCAAATTTATCCGCCGCGGTTTTCAATACTTTAACCGCTTCTGCAATAACTTCCGGCCCGGTACCATCACCAGGCATCACCGCTATATTATAACTTTTAGCCACTTTTTTACTCCTTGTCGTATTTCTTGATTATTCTACTTTATTTTTGTTTTTTCATTATATGTTCAAGTAAGCCGCCATCTTTGATAATTTCCAATGCGAAATCCGGCAGCGGATTAAATGTAATATCTATACCACTTGTTTTGTTCTTTATCAAGCCTGTTTTTAAATTGATAACGAGCTCGTCTCCGTCTTTGATTTTACCTAAAGCATCATCCGACTCTATCAAATAGAAGCCGTTATCGATTGCGTTGCGATAGAAGATTCTTGCGAAAGTTTTTGCGATTACGGTTTTTACACCTGCACCGCGAAGTGCCCATACGGCGTGTTCGCGAGATGAGCCGCAGCCGAAATCGTCTCCAGCTACGATGCAATCATCTTTTTTTACCTTCTTGACAAAATCCTTGTCCAAATCTTCCATAGCATGAGCCGCTAATTCTTTTTCGTTATCAGTATTCAAATACCTTGCGGGGATTATTTCATCTGTATTGATATGATCCCGTTTATATACATGAGCTTTTGACATTTTTTATTCCTTAAAAAATAAATTTCTAAATTTTTTAACCGCTGATTTACACAGATTTTCACTGATTTATTTTTAGAACAAATCTATCGTGTATTAATTAATCTTTTGAACTCAAGCGAAGAATTTCCAAAGTTAATTAATAAAGCCAACGATAAATTTGTTGCTTTCAAATAGTTTAATACCTGCGCGTTTTCAGTTTCTGTTAATATTTTTATTGCTTTCAATTCTACTAAAACTTTATTTTCGATTACAAAATCACAGAAAATTTGCTTGGCAAGTTTACCTTTATAAAAAACATCAATAGGTTTCTGTCTTTCAAAAGATATTTTCTGCAATTCTAATTCTAATGCCATAGCTTCTTCATAAACACTTTCCAAAAAACCATTATGGAGAGTATTATGAACTTCCATAGCAGCGCCAATAATTTTCTCTGTTAAATCCTGAATTAAATAATTCATTTTTTAATCTGTGAAAATCTGCGTCAATCTGTGGTTAAATATAGTCTCTACAGTCTGTAATTTTTCCAGTAATTGCGCTTGCGGCGGCGGTAGCGGGGCTGGCGAGATACACTTCGCTCTTTGGGTCTCCCATTCTGCCGACAAAGTTTCTGTTTGTTGTACTGATACATTTTTCACCAGAAGCGAGAATGCCCATAAAGCCACCGAGACACGCGCCGCATGTCGGAGCTGAAATAACACAGCCTGCTTCGTAGAATATATCGAACAGTCCTTCGTCTTTTGCACGCTTCCAGATTTCAGGTGTCGCAGATACAATCAGAGTACGAATAGCAACTTTTTTGCCTTCCATGATTTTAGCGGCTATGCGCAAATCCTCGATTCTGCCGTTCGTGCAGCTTCCGATATATGCCTGGTCCATTTTCATACCGGCACATTCGCCGACTGGAACGCCGCCGCTCGGCAAGTGAGGTAAAGCTACCATCGGCTCGATTTTCGAGCAGTCGAAAGTTTCGGTCGAAATGTATTCGGCGTCGCTATCTGATTTGAATACGGTATATTCTTTCTTGTCTTTCAGGTGTTCGTCGAGATACTGTTTTGTTATGTCATCGAAACCGATTATGCCGCTTTTGGCGCCGGCCTCGATTGCCATATTCGTAATGGTCATTCTTGCTTCCATAGACATTTCAGAAAGAGTTGGACCGACAAACTCCATCGCTCTGTACAATGCGCCGTCTGTTCCGATTCTTGCGATTACGGCCAGTATAACGTCTTTGCTGTAAACGCCGTGTCCGAGTGAGCCGTTCAAAACGAACTTCATCGAAGCTGGGACTTTGAACCATAATTGTCCCGTCGCAATTGCAGCCGCGGTATCAGTCGAACCTATACCTGTGCTGAACGCTGCAAACGCGCCGTATGTACATGTATGCGAATCGCCTCCGACAATAACTTCGCCGGGTTTGATATGTCCCTGTTCCGGAAGCAGGGCGTGACATACTCCCGCTCTGCCGAGCTTGTAATAGTATTTTAATTTATGCTTTTTGGCCCATGTATCGAGACGCTTGTGCAATTCGGCGCTCTTGATATCTTTAGCCGGCTGAAAGTGGTCGGGAGTTACGACTATTTTTTCCGGATCGAAAACTTTGTCAATTCCTTTTTCGGCAAGCATTGAAATCGCCGGTGGAGTAGTCACATCGTGACACATCACAACGTCGATTTTCGCATCGACGAGGTCACCTGCATTTACTTTGTCTTTGCCTGCTGCTTTTGCCAGGATTTTTTCTGTAATTGTCATTCCCATATTTTTATCCTTTTATTCCTTGTTTTATAATTCAGCTTTTAATTCAGTTTTATCGCTTTTGTCGGCGACCATTCTATTAATCGCGTCGACGTAGGCTTTAGCACTTGCTTCGATAATATCAGTCGAGACGCCCCGACCAACATAGGTTCTGCCTTCGTCATTAATTCTGACGGATGCTTCGCCGAGAGCATCTTTTCCGCCTGTAACGGCGCGAATCGAATAATTTTCCAATTTCGGAGATAATCCGATAGCTTCGCGAATCGCTTCATAAGCCGCGTCCACAGGTCCGTCACCACAAGCAGCGGCCTGTCGGACCTTGTTATCAGGAAAACGAATTTTCACTGCGCCGGTCGGAAGCGTTCCTGTGCCGCTGGTGACATTCAAGTACTCCAGAACATAAGTCTGGCTTACCTTTCGCGCTTCATCTCCAATCAGGGCCGCGATATCTTCGTCAAAAACTTCCCGTTTCTTATCAGCAATTACCAGGAAACGCTCGTATAAATTGTCGAGATCTTCCTTTGATAAAGTATATCCCATCTCTGCGAGACGATGTTTCAAGCCGTGCCTGCCGGTTCGTGCGGTCAAAACGACTTTTGTCTTTTGGCCGCCAACGTCTTCGGGTTTCATAATTTCATAGGTTTCACGTTTTTTCAATACGCCATCGACATGAATTCCCGAACTATGCGCAAATGCGTTACTTCCGACAACCGCTTTGTTCGCCGGGACCATAAAGCCCAGCATATCCGCGACCATACGGCTTGTTCGGCAAAACTCGGTAGTCTTAATATTTGTATCGATATTAAAGAAGTCCTGGCGAGTTCTTAATGCCATAACAACTTCTTCCATCGCGGCGTTTCCGGCACGTTCGCCGATACCGTTGATTGTGCATTCTACCTGTCGGACGCCATTTCGCACAGCCGCGAGTGAATTCGCAACCGCCATTCCCAAATCGTCATGGCAATGTGCGCTGATAACCGCTTTTTCGATATTCGGAACACGTTGACGTATATTGGAAATCAACTGTCCGAATTCGTATGGAATCGCGTAGCCGGTCGTATCCGGAATATTCAAAACTGTTGCGCCCGCCTCGATTACGGCTTCCAGTATCTGGTAAAGATACTCCGGCTCGGCTCGACCTGAATCTTCAGCATAGAATTCTACCGAATCGGTATATTGACGAGCGTGTTTTACCGCTTTTATGGCCATTTCAATCGCTTTAGCCTTTTTCTCGGCGAGTGTTTTGCCGTATTTTTCATCACTGAACTTTCCAGCGATATGAATATCCGAAATGCCAAGGCCCGTATGAATTCTGTTGCGTTTGGCTTTTGACAAAGCTTTGCCGCAAGCGTCGATATCGGCCATGACCGCGCGTGAAAGGCCACAAATTACAGGCCCGACAATTTCCTGGGAAATCAAATCGACCGCTTCGAAATCCTTCGGCGACGAAATTGGAAATCCGGCTTCGATAATATCCACACCCAGAATAGCCAGCTGCTGGGCAATTTCGAGCTTTTCACGTACATCGAGCCTGCTGCCGGCAGCTTGTTCACCATCTCTCAAAGTGGTATCGAAAATCATAACTTTTTCTTTAGACATAATATTTATTCTCCTGCTTCAATTCCTGATTTTACTTATTATTTAAAGAAATTTCCAGGAACAGTTCCATTTTGCCCTAAAAAACACTAATTATGCCTTATACGGAGCAAAAATGCTATAATTTTAAGAAAAATGAATGGAAATAGTTTGTAAGTGATTTATTTATTGCGCCGCGGGGCGCAAAAGGAGGCCGCTAAGCCTAATGTTAGCTTCAATAATGAAACAGGTTGTAAAACTATTACTCATGCCCCAAATTATACAAATAAAATCCTGTATTGCAACATTTATTTTTAATTGCATGTGCGTTTTTTTACTTCTAATTATGGTTTTTATTTCTAAAAAGTTACTTTTTGAAAAAATATTCGAAAAAAAGTTGATATTTATCCAGAAATTTATAGAATAAGATCGAGGTTGTAATTCAGGGAATTTGTCCGGTCTAAAGATTTTGGAAATCTTCGAGATTTTTCTCGATTTTTGAGCTTTCTTAAAATGGAGTATTATTATTTTAAATTGAGAGGAAAAGTATTATGAAAGCACAAACAATCAGCCACAAACTATTATTCACAATGTCATTCCTTTTATTCATGATTATTTTATCGAGACCTGCTCAAGCACTTTACGATGTTAATATTACAGGCGATTCTGATGTTTATGGTCTTTCAGGAGATGACGTCCGGCCTGCGATCGGCAGTGAATTCGGTACAGTCAGAGCTATCGCAGACACAAACAATGCTTATGCTCTCTTTGGTGACGGAGGTAATGTCGAAATTATCGGCGATTTTCCATCTGGAGGAATTATTTATGCCAAAGCAGGTACTGATAATGCTTATGGTCTATACATAGATGTAAATAGTACAATAAGTACTGGAAATATTGATGGTAATATTACAGCTATAGCAGGTAATAACTACGCTTATGGATTGTACTGCGATGATTATAGTTCAATATCTATTGGCAATATTAATGGTATAATTTCAGCTACTGCAGGTAATAGCTATGCTTATGGATTATATTCCAATGATAAGGAAGGTAGCATCGTAATTTGTGGAGGTGGTGAAGGTTCTAATAAATATACATCCTTAATTACTGGTGATATTAATGGTGCAATTTCTGCTTCGTCAGGTAATGATTATGCTTATGGTTTGTTCTCCGAAAACTCAATGACCATTGGTGAGATTAATGGGAGCATTTCAGCAAATGCTATCTCTGGTGCTTGCGGTTTGGTTTCTGCTTCTAATTCCATAACAACAGGTGCGATCAATGGTACAATTAATACATTATCGAGTAATAACGGTGCTGTTGGCCTGAGTGCACAGGGATCTATAACGACAGGTGATATTAATGGAATAATTACCGCGAATGCAGGTAATGATTATGCTTCAGGTATGAGTTGTTTTGCTGGATCGATAACAACAGGCGATATTGAAGGAACAATTACTGCAGAAGCAGTAGGTTCTTCGGCATATGGTTTGAATAGTATTAATGGATCAATTATAACAGGCGATATTAATGGTGATATTACAGTTTCTGCTGGGACAAGAGATGCTTCCGGTTTAGATTGCGGTGATGCTATAACAACAGGTAATATTAACGGGACAATAAATGTAACCGCTGGAACTGATAGAGCTTATGGTTTAACATGTTCAAATGATCCAATAACAATAGGTGATATTGATGGTACAATTTCAGCTACTGCAGGTGATAATTATGCTTGTGGTTTGTATATGTGGTCTGGTGATGCATCCGTTACTACAGGTGCGATTAAAGGAACAATTAGTGCTCATGCTGGTGGGGATTATGCTTATGGAATTTTATCTTATGGCCCCATTAATACAATAGTTGATGGGGGTACTATTATCGCTATCGCTGATGCTGGTGACAGAGTCGCAGCCATCCAATCGGGAACATTTTTCAATTCTCCGTTTAGGACCCAAAACGCTGATGACAGAGTGGAAATCGTAGCAGGTTCTACGATAATAGGTGATATTGATTTGGCGATGTATGGTACTGATAATGATATTCTTACTTTATCAGGTGTCAATTCAAATAGTACAACTTTTAACGATGACTTGAAAAATATTGAAACAATAAATCTTAGCGGCGGCACGTGGTATATAAACGGAGACGTTTATAATAGTTTAAATGGTATAAATATGACGGGTGGTGTGCTTGGTGGTACAGGTACGCTTGAAAGTCTTAATGTTATTGATGGAACTCTTGCTCCCGGAAATAGTATAGGAACAACAACAATAAATGGCGATTTAACTCTTGGTGCAGATAGTACTCTCGAAGTCGAAATCGATAACAGCGGCAATAGTGATAAACTTGTTGTTAGCGGCGATGCGAGTATAAATGGAGGTACATTAAAACCTATCTCAACTGAGACTATAACTGAATCGCAGGAATATACTATTATTGAAGCTCAAAATGTTTTTGGAAAATTTGATACAGTAGATACAGCATTACTTAGTACGACACTCTCAAATCCTTTTGCGGTAACTGATAATTTATCAAATGCTGTTCTTTTGAAAATATTTCCAATGCAATTTAATTCTTCGGAAATTGTGACAACTGAAGAACAGGCATCACTCGGTTCGGCATTGCAGGTAATAGCCGAAGGCGGTGGTAATTCGATAACGGCCAGGCTCCAGCAACTTCCAAATTTGTCAGAATTACGTAACGCTTATGACCAGTTAAGCGGTCAAACGATTGCGTCGCTTGCCTCGGTAACATCTACAGGCAGTACACAATTTACAGGCACAGTATCAGGCAGACTTCATAATACACATTCAGGTTTATCATCCGAATTCAATGATTCCCCATTATTCGCGATGGCTCAGCCGGATAGAGATGCAAGTATGTATGATACAGGTTCAGGTATAAATTCGTTTGCTCTTGGAAATGGAACGAACTATTTCGCAAATGAAAAATGGGGTCTCTGGCTGAGAGGTTACGGCGTATTCGGCGATAGAGAAACCCAAAGCGAATCGCCAGGCTATCAATACAGAATTTACGGCACAGGTTTTGGAGTGGATTATAAATTTACGGATGAATTATTACTCGGCGTGACCGGTGGATATTCGGATGGACAGGTGGATTACTTCTCATCAAGAGATGAAAGCGAAATAACCGGCACACCGATAGGTATATACGGCAGCTGGTTCACGGAAAGCGGCTATGTCGATTCGCTCATCAGTTATACTCCGATGGAATACGAAACTACGCGATATGTTGATTTAACTTCCGAAAAATTAAAAGGTCAATTCGATGGAAGTGAAACCAGTGCTTACCTTGAAGCCGGCCGGAACTGGTTTTTAAGCAAAGATTGGCTTGTTCAGCCCATGACATCTTTCCAGTATTCATATCTCAGTTTGGATGACTATACTGAATCAGGGGGAGTAAGCGCTCTTAGTTTTGATGAACATTGTTACCATTCTTACAAAGGCTCGCTTGGTATGAAAGCAAAGAAGCAATTTCTGAATGAGACGAAGGATAAGAATTTAACATTCGAGCTTCGCGGCCGCTGGATACATGAGTTTGGTGATACGAAATCAAATGTAAACGCTAACTTTGCCAGTAATCCGAGCGCAATATTCAAAATAAGCGATAAAGGTTTGCCGAGAGATAGTGCGATTTTAGGTATCGGATTGAAACAAATCGAAAAACAAAACATGATGTATTATATTGACTACGATATCAGCTTGAACCGGGAAGATACTTCACATATCATAAGTGCCGGTTTAAGATATCTTTGGTAATATATTGTCTTTTTCCATTATAATACAGGCAATCGCGTTTAGGAAACTTATTAAAGTCTCTAAAAGTGTTGATATTCATCCAAATACAGGTAAAATGTTGGCCATGGATTTGAAAATTTCGTGCTGTTAGAGATTTTTTGAGTTGTTTTAAAATATTTCACGAATCCTGAGGTTGATGGAGAAGGAGAAATATTATTTTTTAAGAGGAAAGCTGATATGCAAGTGCCAAAAATCGAACGCAGGATATTATTTATAATATCATTGCTTTTATTTGTGACTGTTTTACCACAGCCTGTTTTTGCTCAATATCAATATGATGTAAATAATACAGGTGTTTCTGATGTAAATGGTCTTACCGGTTCGGATGTTCAGCCGGCAACCGGAAGTTATTTCGGTACGGTCCGAGCTATCGCTGATACAAATAACGCATATGCTCTTTGGGGAGATGGGAGTAATATTCAGATTGACGGCAATGTTCCGACCGATGGAATTATTGACGCTCGGGCGGGAATCAATGGCGCTTACGGCTTATATACTAATGGAACCGGAACAATAACAGCCGGAAAAATTAACGGTATAATTTCAGCTATCGCAGGGAAAAATCTCGCCGCAGGTTTATATGCAAACCAATCAATTACTATCGGCGATGTGAACGGAACAATCTCAGCATCCGCAAATTCAAATGCTTACGGCTTACGTTCTCTTGATGATTCGATTACGACTGGCGCAATCAGCGGAACTATTTCGGCTATAGCGACTGGTGATTCCGCTTTTGGTATATATGCAAATAATTCGATTATTACCGGAGATGTAAACGGAACTATAGAAACATCGGCGTATTCGAATGCATATAGTTTGCGCACTTATGCCGGTTCTATTAAAACAGGTTTAATTGACGGGATAATTTCAGCGGTAGCAGATACGAACTCCGCTTATGGATTATACTCCAATACAACTATATCTGCAGGTAATATTCATGGAGCCATTTCAGCTGCGGCCGGGAATAATGACGCTTATGGTTTTTTTGCGAATGGTTCTATTACTATCGGAGATGTAAATGGGACTATCGAGGCAGCCGCAAATTCAAATGCTTACAGCTTGCGTTCTTATTCCGATTTTATTACAACAGGAGATATTAGCGGAGAGATTACTTCTACGGCAGATTCAGATTATGCTTATGGATTATCTGCTTATACATCGATAGACATAGGTGATATTAATGGAGTAATAACTTCTAACGCCGGTAATGATTATGCTGCCGGAATAAGTTCTTTCAACGGAGCAATAACAACCGGAGCTATTAATGGTTCGATTGAAATTGATGCGAATAATTCCGCCTATGGTATATCAAGCAACAATGGCTCGATAACTACCGGTGACATTAACGGGCTAATTTATATAACAGCAACCGATAACGATGCGTTTGGTCTTGTAAGCGGTGATTCGCTAACTACTGGTAATATTAACGGTACAATAGACGTAGCGGCGAAAACTAATAATAATGCTTACGGTTTAAAAAGCTCCAACGGTCCAATAGTAATTGGTAATATTAGCAAAGATGGTAGTATTTATGCCTACGCCAAGGGAAATGAATCATATGGTATTTTAAGTTTGGACGGCTCGATAACTACAGGTAACATAGATGGAACCCTTTACGCCAGGTCGGATAACAATGACTCTTTCGGAATATATTCTCCATCCGGTTCAGTCACTACCGGTGATATCACAGGGTATGTCATCGGTTATGCCGGTAAAGATTACGGCTATGGAATTTTATCATACGGCTCGATGGATATTAAAGTCGATGGAGGTTATATTGTCGGTTACTCCGAATCTGATTCTAACAATGTAGCCGCTATCCAGTCAGGACGGCTTGATTCTCATGTACTCGATATTCAGGATGCAGATGATAATATTGAAATTGCAGCCGGTTCACAAATTTATGGTGATATCGATCTTGGTATGTCAGGTTCAGACAATGACATTCTTACTTTATCGGGTTTAGATGCGAATAGTACGACTTTAATTGATGACTTGAAAAATATTGAAACGATAAATCTTACAGGGGGAACATGGCATATCAACGGAACTGTTTCCGATAATTTAAACGGAATCACAATGACCGGAGGTGTACTCAATGGAACAGGAACTCTTGGAAGTCTTAACGTAACAGGCGGCACGGTAGCTCCCGGAAACAGTATAGGGACAACCACCGTCGATGGTGACTTTACAATTGATTCCGGCGGAACTCTTGAGATTGAAGTAGATAACAGCGGCAATAGTGACAAACTTGTTGTCACCGGCGATGCGACCATCAACGGCGGAACATTAAAAGCAATCTCGACTGAAACAATCAGCAGAACACATGAATATACTATTCTCGAAGCTAATAATGTTTCAGGTCAATTCGATACATTAGATACTGCTTTACTTCATACTGTTCTTTATCAGTATTCGGCAGATGAAGATTACCTTTCGGATTCTGTTATCCTGACAGTAATTCCGGAGCAGCTCAATAATCCCGATTTTTTAATGACTGCCAATCAATTATCGCTTGGCAATGCTTTGCAGCAGATAGCGGATAACAGCGGCAATGGAGTGACAACAGAGCTTCAGCATCTTACTACTCTCGGACAGGTACGTGACGCTTATGACCAGTTATGCGGGCAAACGAGAACCTCACTTGCTTTTGTATCGTCTTCCGCTAATACAGGTTTTACGGATACGGTATCGAGTAGGCTTAATAATACTCATTCCGGCGTATCAATGCGATTTAATGATTTGCCTTTATTAGCGATGGCTGCGCCTGATAGAGATACAACCATGTACGATACTGAAAAGAACCTTAATGCATTTGCTATCGGAAATGGAACTGCTTATTTCGCGAGTGAAAACTGGGGCATGTGGATGAGAGGTTATGGAATATTCGGCGAAAGAGATTCCGATAGCGGCTCGCCGGGTTATCACTACAAAACATACGGATCAGGTTTTGGAATGGATTTCAAAACTTCTAAAGAGTTTATACTTGGTCTCACCGGCGGATATTCATACGGGCATGTTGATTATTCTTCATCGCGGGATGAAAGTGACATAACCGGCATGCCGATGGGAATATACGGCAGCTGGTTCTCTGAAGGCGGCTATGTCGATGCTATATTCACTTATGCTCCGATGAAATACGAGACAACACGATATGTTGATTTAACTTCCGAAAAACTGGAAGGTGATTTCGACGGTTATGAAGCCGGTACTTATTGGGAACTCGGCCGAAACTTGTATTTTGGAAAAGATGTTCTTGTTCAGCCTATGACTTCTTTTCAGATTTCTTACCTGAATATGGATAACTATACTGAAACAGGTGGAGTAAGTGCTCTTAGTTTCGACGAGCAGACTTATAAATCTTACAAAGGCTCACTCGGTATGAAAATAAAAACGTTTCTCGGAGAACATTCAGAATACGAAAGTTTAATATTGGAACTTCGCGGCCGATGGCAACATGAATTCGGTGATACAAAATCGGATATCAACGCGAATTTTTCCAGCAATCCGGGTACAATTTTCAAAGTAAGTGACGAAGGTCTTCCGGATAATAGTACAATACTGGGAATCGGATTAAAACAGATAGTAAAACAAAATACGATGTATTACATTGATTACGATACAAGTTTCAATAACGAAGATACTTCCCATATCATAAGCGCAGGTCTTCGATATCGCTGGTAATAGAGAAGTTATAAGTGACTAAAGTAAAAAGTGAACTAAAGTTAGTTTGGATAAATTAACTTTAGTTCACTTTAATTTTTAAACGCTAAACGCTGTAAGCTTTTTTAATCTTTAAGTTCGCGAATCCAGATGTTTCTGAATAGAACAGGGTTGTTGTGATACTGAAGCTGTAAAGGTAATTTGTCCGCGTGCGGCTCGTAATTTGTTATTGTATGCTCATCAATCCAGCCTGTTCCGCCGGAAAGAACTACGTGGTCCTGAATAAGTACGCCGTTATGTAAAACCGTAAATGTCGCTTTCTTTGTGACTTCGTTTCCCTCAAATGTTGGGCGGTGGAAAATTATATCGAAGGATTGCCATTCGCCTGGTTTTCTGCTTGCGTTTACGAGCGGGACATTTCTGCCGTACAAAGCGCCGACCTGGCCGTCCGGGTAAGTTTTATTTTCATATGAATCGAGTATTTGAACTTCGTACGTTGACATGATGAATACGCCGCTGTTACCGCGCCCCTGTGAAGTACCAACCGCCGGTACAGGTGACGAGAACTCGAGATGCAACTGGCATGAGCCGAATGATTCTTTCGTTTTAATATCTCCGCCGCGATTACCAGGTGTAAAATACCCATCCTTTACAATCCAATCTGTCGGTCTGCCGTTTGTTGATACCCATTTCGACAAATCATTACCATCGAAAAGGACTACTGCATCAGAAGGAGCTGTGCCGGTCTTTTCCTGTGTACTTGCCGTACCGGGAGTAATTATCGGCGGGGCGGGTCTTTCTGTATCGTGTACAAACCATCTGCCGTCTTCGTTTTCTACGTATTGTGTCCCTTGTCTTGCAGGTGCCGCTCCACGTCTTGTGCCCATTCCAGTTCCTCTACCCATACCCATTCCTCGTCTGGTTGGTTGTTGAGCAGTATTGTCCTGTGCCGCATAGCTTCCTAATGCGATAAGTCCGAGCATTGATATGCTTAAAAGAAATGACCTCATCATCGTACTCCTTTCATAATTAATTATTGCCTGAAAAAAAACGATTAATTTCACTATTATAGAAATATCCGGAATCCGCGCCAAGTA